>PFTR01000065.1 GCA_002789675.1 Alphaproteobacteria bacterium CG_4_9_14_3_um_filter_47_13
GGCATCTTCTGATATTGGGGATCCAGAAAAAAGCTCTGCCGCAAATTTCAACGATGCGGCACAAAATATTACATCTCTGCCGGACAATACAATGCCAGCGCCCCTACCAACACAACAGACAATAAAACCACCTGCCGAGCAATTCGGGCTTGGCGGCTAGAAAGAACGAGGGTAACTCCTGTATGGCAATAGAGCAAAATACGTTCAATCTACAGAAGACATTCCATGCAAAAGGCAAACCCGATGCCGGAGATCTACCGTTTCAGGAAATAACCCGGAACGGTGATATTCTATCGCTTTTTATGGGATTTCTTGTCATGGCGCTTGGTGAGGATTCCCCTCTATTCTCCCTGCTTGCCGGGTTATCCGGAAATATGGGGCGACAGGAAGGCGATGCCGTCTATATTAAACGCCATCCGGATGCCCCGCATAGCTCCGGCAAATCGGTTGATCTGTCAAGATTTAGTCTGGAAGATGATTTTCCTGAAGATATAAAGTTTATAAAAGCAGAGCGATCGGGAAACAGTATTATTTACACAGGTGAAAATGGCGAGGAAGTCATTAAACACCGTAAAAACACCACAGAGGCCTCCCGTTCATGGGTCAATAACAATCCCGGCAATCTTGAATATGGAGATTTTGCCAAAAGCCGTGGCGCAATTGGCACGGACGGACGCTTTGCCATTTTCCCCAGCCCCGAAAGCGGCATGAAAGCACAGGCAAGCCTGCTGCAATCGGGAAACTATAAAAATCTGACGATCGAACAGGCTATCCACCGTTACGCACCGAGCCATGAAAACAACACGAACCGATATGTCTCAATTATTGCCAATGCCGCCGGAGTCGATAAAAGCACAAAAATGTCCGATTTAAAGCCTGGACAAATGATCAATGTTGTCAAAGCCATGGCAAAACATGAAGGCTGGAAAGAAGGGTCGATTCTTCAGGATATAAAAGTCGCAGAAAAAACAACCCCTGCCGCCACATCTGATGACAACATCCCGAAACCGCTCATGACAGCCGATGCCTCGAATATCGTGACGGAAAAACCTGCGGCTCCTGCAATACCTGCTCTTTAGGGCGGCAAGGCAGAATCAAATATGTTCTGTCTCGAAAACACCGCTCCAGCTTTTCCTCAGAGCCCTGTCAATCTCGCCTGGAAAAACAGTCTGCCCCCTTAATTCTGCCAGCGATGTCACGCCATAATCGCGGATACCACAAGGAACAATCCCGTCAAAATGGGAGAGATCCGGATCAATATTAATCGCAATCCCGTGATAGGATACCCAGCGCCGTATCCGCACACCGATGGCAGCTATTTTAGCCTCTCCCTCCGGTGTCACCACCCAGATTCCAATACGCCCTTCACGCCGCTCTCCCGTCACACCAAGCAGAGCAAGGCTGCGGATAATCCATTCTTCAAGCTGCCAGACATATTTGCGGATATCCGGTGTATTCTGCCGCTTTTTCAAGTCAAGCATCACATAGGCCACACGCTGTCCCGGCCCATGATAAGTATATTCTCCGCCCCGTCCGGCTTTGTAAACCGGAAAACGGGATTCGAGCAGATCCTCATCCCGCGCACTCGTTCCCGCCGTATAAAGCGGAGGATGTTCCAGAAACCAGATCAGTTCTTCTGCATCCTGCTCGCGAATAGCCGCAACTCGCGCTTCCATTTCTGCAAGTGCAGTCTCGTAATTGACAAAGCCATCGCTCATTTTGATTTCCATAGATTTACAGTATGTCCTTTTTTCAGACGAAACAAGACTCTTCCTGCTTGCGAAAGAAAGCAATATTTGTTAAGAACGCGGCTCTACCCTCTTTTTATACACGGTATGCGGTCGTGGCGGAATGGTAGACGCGCAGCGTTGAGGTCGCTGTGGGAGCAATCCCGTGGAAGTTCGACTCTTCTCGACCGCACCAATAAAAATGGCACAAAATCAATAAATTAAACAATAATTTCAACAACTTAACCACAACAACCCTTTTAAAAATTTTCTCTATTTACAAATGACAGGTAATTTTGATACACAGTCTGCAACACAGATTGATACACAGGATACATCACAAAATAATATCGCTTGGAACGTATCCGGACTAAATGCCTGATTATTTTTTTAAATGTTAGCATAAAAAAACACCGCAGACGGATCTGTGGTGTTTATGTACTGAATATATTCCTAATTAAGTGTTCGTGTCAAGATAATTTTTATGGGTCATGTGGTGTAGAAAGTCCCTGCAATAGCGCTTTCCATTGCGCAAAGTCGTATAATGCGTCCGATATCTATCCGCACCATTTGATTATTTCTTCACCAAAGCCCCTCAGGATGGCGTAGACGGCTTGTTATAAAGATACTCCACAAGCCCTGAAAAACTCTGTCCGCGAAGGGGATCTCCGATCGTTTCCAGAAGTTTGTTACATTCTCCGTTTGTCAAGGTCTCCAGACTTTTGCCATGACGGTTTAGCGCTAATTCGAAGATTGCCGCGCATGTTTCCGGACTGTGCTTTTTTTTCCTACTGAAAAAACCGGTCTTGTTTGCAGAGCGGGCAAGAGCAGCCGCTATTTCGGGAACACGTTCTGCCCCTGCTCTGTTAAAATCATTCTGTATATCCGGAGAACGAAGCGTGTGCTGCACCAGAAAATTATTACTGCCATAGATAATATTGCCTTCCACGCCGGCAGCCAGAACAACACCGCCATTATATTCAATATAACTCATTAAATTGGCAATTGTTGTCCCCTGCTCGACCCAGCCATCAACAATGATAAAATATTCTTGTTTATCATTGTCCGGATCAAGAAAAGGAAAAGCACTCTTCTGCAAATCCGGATCAACAGCAAAACAATGTCTGTTCGTTAAGGTATGGAGACAGGACTGGTCTTCAGAACGCCCCAGGTCACTTTCCTCATAAATAGAATCTGCGCGCACCCACTCAGTATCGGGAGCAACACGAGTCATACTCGTTTTGAAATTCTGCGCCACATCGGTTGCTGCATTGACATGCCCTTTTCTTTTTTCAGGATGCTTATGCGGATAGGCGATATTAATACGTCCGGCCTCTTTTAAATTTGTGCCATATAACGCAAGCTGCCGATCCAGAACCTCCAGAATGCAAGCGCTGCTTTTCCTTGATAGCCCCATAATATCCGGAAAATCAGCACGAATAGCGTTCCGTTTGTCAGGATTGGACAAATCTCTGAAAACGGCACCTGATTCTGTTATTTTTTCCATTGTCGCGTGCATAAAAACTTTTTTCTGTATTTAGGATACTACAAACTCTATAGTTTCATTATAATTAAAATCCCCATCCTTTTGGAGAGACAGGCGTTTTCTGCAAAATAGAGACAAAACTTAAAAAATCACACCTGTTTTTATAATCCCTGCCATCCAGCGTTTCCAGAATTCTATTACATTCCCCGTTTGTCAGGCTTTCCAGACTATGTCCATGACGATTTAAGGCCTTTTCAAACATTACGACACATTGCATCTCCCCATAATGTTTCCTTGCCTTGAAAATCCCGCTTTTCTGGTTTGCAGAACGAGCAAATGCTGCCGCCAATTCGGGAACTCTGTTCCCCTTTATCATAGGGTCAAGTATAGAACTTCCCGCTTCTACAGCAGGTTTCTGCTGTGCCAAAAACCTGTTTTCGACAAGGATAGGACTGGCAACACCCGCCAGAAGCACCGCTCCGTCATTATGTTCAATAAATCCCATGAGATTGGCAAATGTTGTTCCTTGTTCAATGACATCATCAACAAGAATAAAAAATTCCTTTTCTTTATTCTGCGGATCAAGAAAAGGGAAACGTTGTTTCTGTAAAGCAGGGTCAACAGCAAAACATTGCCGAACTGTCAAAGTATGACGGGCAGATTGATCCTCGGAACGCCCCAGAGGTTTTGTTTCATAAATTGAACCCGCAAGAACCCAGTCTATTTTTGGTAGAACCCGCAACATTTTTTTCCTGAAAATTCTGGCAACAATTGCGCCGCGATTGATATAATCTCTCCCTACATCAGGATGCTTTCTGGGATAGGCAATATTTATACGGTCTATCTCTTTTAATCTGATCCCCTGTTTCTCCAGCGCTTCTTCCATCAAATGCAGAATGGAGCGCCCCTCACCGCGCAAACTGATTACATCCGGAAAATCCGTACGAATCGCACGTCTTTTCCCGGGATTCGTTAAAACCCTGATTGTCGCGGCAAGCGCGGGAACTGTTGTCATTGTCATCCGCATATTTTTATGACCTAAAAATGATATAAAACACTCCACTTTTATTACCATAACTTATTATAAAAATCAATATTATTTTGACAAATCCCTGTAATGCATGATATGTAAAATTATTATATAGAATAGACAGGAAAAATATGACAGTTCTCTCATTTACACGTTCCTTTGCCATGATCGGCGAAACACTGACAAAAGACCGTGAACTTATAAAAGACACAGCACACCGCTTTGATAGCTGGCTGGAAAACCGTGGTCTTTCGAAGAACTTTCGCTATGCCGCCTATGGAACAGCCATGCTTGGTAGCGCTTTTGCCGCTGCCGCCGATCCTGTTCAGGCGCTGGGTGTTTTATCATTTGGCGTTATACAAATGGGGATGGTTGCACGTAATAATAGTAATAAGCGCACGAATATATTTTTAGGCGCGGCAATGATGGCTCCTCATATGTATATGTTAGGTGCTTACACAGCAGCTTTACAAGTTGCGGTGTTAGGCATACGTGCTTACACGATGAATGTTATTAATGATGATTGCTATAAAACCAGAATTGGCGTGAGCACTGCTTTTCTGGCAGCAGGTTTTGGAATTTCGGCCACATTTGTTCCTGTTACATCGGTTTTAACAGCTCTTCCACTCGCGGCCATGACTTTTGGAACGTTTGCGGATGCCTGTCCCGATCATATGAGTCATACGGCAAGAGCTTTACGGATTATTGCGCTATCCTTACTCACGCCATATCACGCC
>PFTR01000037.1 GCA_002789675.1 Alphaproteobacteria bacterium CG_4_9_14_3_um_filter_47_13
TTCTTTTTGTCATATCGGTAGATCCCTTTCGTTTTAATGTCAGAATTCCACCTTAGCAACATGTCCGATTTTCTGGGACCACCTCTTTATGACGTTTTTGATGCTCACGACTATATTGACGTGCGCCATGGTGTTTTGTCCGCTGGAATCTGCGCAAGCGGCTGAGCTAAAGCCCTGCCATCAAAGCGAAGAAGCGCAAAAGGACGGACAGAAAACAGACCCCATGTTTGCGCTGGATTGTATGGGTGTCGATCTGTTCCAGCAGGATGTACAAGCCGATGTGATGCAACCGGATCAGTCTCTGGATCAAATTTATTTCGCATGGGCTGACTTGATCTCGAATTATAACGCGCTTATTGGTAACAGTCATTTCATTCGCGGGCCACCTTTTGATGCAAGCCCTCTTCATATCAACGATCACGATCTTTATCTGACAACGCAGCGTCTGCGTATCTAAACACGCTCTTTTCTTGATGGTTTTTTGCCCCAAAGAAAGGAGCTTTATTTTGCGTATATTTTTATTCCTGTTATTATTATTTCCGATTTTTATGGCATCTGCCTTCGCAGCGGACGAAGGTGGCCGTAAAATTCTTTACTGGCATGACCCTATGTATCCGAAGACAAAATTCGACAAGCCGGGAAAATCACCGTTCATGGATATGGATCTGGTTCCCGTTTATGATGATGAGGTGAATGGGGGGCTGGATGCTCCTGAAAACGCCATAAAGATAGATCCCGTCTATATCCAGACTTTGGGTGTCAAGACTGCTGAAGTGACGCACTATGAGTTTGGCAGGAATATTCGCGCCTTTGGCAAAATTGCGCCCAGCACGCGGCTTGAATATGCTGTGGATGTACGCACCAGGGGATGGGTCGTTGATCTCGGCACGGATGCGGTGGGAGATATGGTTAAGAAAGGCGACCTGTTATTCACCTACTACAGCCCCGACCTGATGACCGCGCAATCAGATTTCATGATCGGATCCCGCATCGGCAATGCGGAGCAGCGCTTGCGCCTTTTCGGCATGGATGAAAAATCCATTGCCGCGCTTAAGAAAAGAGGCAGGTTTTTTGAAGAAACTCCTTTTTATGCCCCTGCCAACGGCACGGTAACGATGCTGAATGTGCGCAAAGGATCACATGTCAATGAAGGCGGCAGCATTATAAAATTGCAAGACTTTTCAAAACTCTGGGTTAATGTCGATGTGCCGGTGCGTAATGTGCAGTTTTTAACTGTAGGCACACCTGCCAAAGTGATAGTACCGGAAACGGGTGAGCACTATGAAACGGTGATTGACTTTATTCACCCGGTCAATGATCCACAAAATCGTACCGTCATGGTACGTCTTATCCTTGATAATGCGGACGGTGCATTAAAATCTGATACCTATGTTGATGCTGTGTTTAATGCCGATGTGCAATCCCGTCTGGCGGTTCCGGCAGAGGCCGTTTTATACGGTAGTAGGGGCGCGTATATTATGGAGAGTCTGGAGAATGGTTATTTCCATCCCGTCATGGTGGAAACCGGGATTACATCGCAAGGTTTAACCGAGATCAAAAGTGGTCTCTCTCACGGTCAGCGCATTGTGATTTCTGGACAGTTCATGCTTGATGCCGAAAGCAATCTGAAAGGCGGCATGGCAACGATGGGGCACGATCATGAAAATATAACAGAAACACAGGAGCCGCAGGGACATGGACAGCACTAATCATATCCACGACCCATCCAAAAGTTTTGCCGCCAAAATTATAGACTGGTCGGTGGCGAACAGGTTTTTCGTCATGCTGGGTGCTTTGGTATTGCTGGCTGCTGGCGTAGTCTCCATAACTAAAATCCCGCTGGACGCCATTCCGGATCTGTCCGATACGCAGGTGATTATTCGCACCGAGTTTCCGGGACAGGCTCCACAGGTGATTGAGGATCAGGTTACATTTCCTCTTTCCACGCAGATGCTCGGTCTTCCAAAAACAAAAGTCGTGCGCGGTTTTTCCATGTTTGGTACCAGCTTCGTTTATATCGTCTTTGAAGATAACGTGGATATGTACTGGGCGCGCAGCCGCGTTCTGGAATCGCTCTCACAGGTGAGAGGTCAATTGCCCGAAGGTGTTGATCCGCAATTGGGACCGGATGCAACAGGCGTGGGCTGGGTGTTTCAATACGCGCTGTTTGATAAAACAGGTCAGCATGATCTATCGGAATTACGCTCCTTGCAGGACTGGTTTGTGCGCTTTGAGCTGGCAACAATTGACGGTGTGGCGGAAGTGGCGAGTGTCGGCGGGTTTGTGAAGGAATATCAGGTGCTGGTTGATCCGAACAAGCTGCGCGCTTATGACATCATGCTGCAAACGGTGATTGATGCTGTGCGCAGCGCCAATCAGGAAACCGGAGGCCGGACGCTGGAAATGGCGGAAACGGAATATCTGATCCGCTCGTTTGGATATGTGAACAAGCCGGAAGACTTGCAGCAGGCTATTCTGAAAAGCGTAGAGGGTACCCCTATCACAGTGGGTGATGTCGCCCGTGTTGTCGAAGCGCCAGCCATAAGGCGTGGAATTACCGAGTTGAACGGCGCAGGAGAAGCTGTGGGGGGCATTGTCGTGATGCGCCCCGGTGCCAATGTGCTGGATGTCATCCATAACGTTAAAGCGCGTCTTGAAAATGTGAAACAGGGCTTTCCGGATGGTGTGGAACTGGAAATCGTTTACGACCGCAGCGTACTCATTGAAGGCTCTGTGGATTATCTCAAAGACAAGCTGATCGAGGAAAGCCTGATGGTGATGCTGGTGACATTTTTGTTCCTGCTCCATGCCCGCAGCGCCTTGGTAGCGATTATTACTATTCCGCTGGGCATTCTGGCCGCTTTTATCGTGATGAACGCGCAAGGGATTACCGCCAATATCATGTCGCTGGGTGGCATCGCCATCGCCATTGGCGCGATGGTGGATGCATCAATTGTAATGGTAGAAAACGCGCATAGGAAACTTTCCGGCATAGGGCTGGAGGCGAGTAAAGACGAAAAACAAAAAGCACTGGTGCAGGCCGCCAAGGAAGTCGGGCCTGGGCTGTTTTTCTCCCTGCTGATTATTACGGTTTCTTTCCTGCCGGTCTTTGCCTTGACCGGACAATCGGCAAAGCTCTTTACGCCGTTGGCTTTTACCAAGACTTACGCTATGGCTGCTGCCGCGCTGTTATCGGTGACAGTTGTGCCTGTGCTGATGCTCTGGCTGGTACGCGGTAAAATTAAGCGCGAGGATGAAAACCTGATCAATCGCTTTTTTATTGCTCTTTACCACCCGTTTCTCAATGCCGCTTTGAAATGGCGGAAGATAACGATTGCGTTGGCCATTATTATCCTTATCAGCACCGCATTTCCGGCCTCAAGGCTAGGTAGCGAATTTATGCCTCCGCTTTATGAGGGTGGACTGCTCTATATGCCGATGACTTTGCCCGGCGTATCTGTGACTAAAGCGCGGGAGATTTTGCAGGTCACAAACCGCCAGCTTATGAGCGTGCCAGAAGTCAAGCATGCCTTCGGCAAGGCAGGACGTTCCAATTCGGCCACCGATCCTGCACCGCTGTCAATGATTGAGACATGGGTTGAGCTTAAACCGCGCTCCGAATGGCGCGAGGGGATGACGCCACAAAAACTGATTGCCGATATGGATAAACGGGTGCGCCTGCCGGGGATGATGAACAGTTGGGGCTATCCGATCAAAATTCGCCTTGATATGCTGACCACAGGTATTCGTACACCCGTTGGTATTAAAGTAGCCGGATCGGATTTAAACACCATAGATAAGATTGCCAAGGATGTGGAGACTCTGGTGAAAGATGTACCGGGCACGCGCAGCGCCATTGCTGACCGCGTTGTTGGTGGCAAATATATCGAGATCATTCCTGATCGCCGTGAAATTGCCCGCTATGGCATTTCACTGGGTATGGTTCAGCGTGTTATTCAAACGGCGTTGGGCGGCATGCAGCTTGACGAGGCTGTGGAAGGACGGGAGCGTTACCCGATTATGCTGCGTTATGACCGCCGTTTTCGTGAACATGTTTCCGACCTCGACAATATTCTTGTTTCCACACTAAGCGGCACACAAATTCCTTTGGCGGATCTCGCCGAAATCCGCATTGCCGAAGGACCATCAATGATCAAGTCTGAGGATGCGCGCTTAAATGGCTGGGTGTTTGTCGATATTGAAGATCGCGATCTTGGTTCCTACATTACCGATTTACAAGGTGCACTGAAAACGCTGGATCTGCCCGCAGGCTACAGCCTGAAACTTTCTGGTCAGTTTGAGCAGATGCAAGAGGCCAATGAGCGGTTAAAGATAGCTATTCCGGCAACGCTGCTGATTATCCTGACGTTGCTGTACCTGCATTTTGGTCGCTGGGACCGTACCTTGCTCATTATGCTCTCTGTCCCATTCGGTGTGATTGGCGGCGTGTGGTGGCTCTGGCTGGTTGGGTACAACTTATCCGTAGCCGTGGCCATCGGCTTTATCGCGCTGGCCGGAATTGCTGTGGAAACCGCGATTGTTATGCTGATCTACATTGATCATGAAATGCGTGAACACTGGCCGGATACGTTTGAAAAACTGCTGGATAATGTCCGGCATGGCGCAATCCAGCGTGTGCGCCCGAAGCTGATGACTGTCTCTGTTATTATTCTCGGCCTGATCCCTATATTCCTGACCGAAGGGCCGGGATCGGATGTCATGCGGCGCATCGCCTTGCCGATGGTTGGCGGCATGGTCAGTACCACAATTTTGACGCTTATCCTGATTCCGGTTTTGTATGCTGCATATATGCAATGGAAACTGGAATTGCCTTTAGATAAGGAAAGGCCTGAGCCATGATGGACATGGAAATTATACCGAATTGACACCCGATCTTCGTGCATTTCATAATTGGATTGCTGAGTGTATTGGCGCTTTTGTATCTTGCCGGAAGCGTTTTCAAAAAAGAAAACCTGCTGAGTGGCTATCGTTATGGCCTCTAGCCTGTCAGGTTTTTTTTGATACTTTCTGGCTGTGGTTCGTTGGCTGAATAAACCTCTGTGAATGATTTGCATATTATGGTAGT
>PFTR01000011.1 GCA_002789675.1 Alphaproteobacteria bacterium CG_4_9_14_3_um_filter_47_13
TCGACCGGGGCGACATTCTGGATGCCCGCGTTATTGACGAGAATATCGAGGGAGCCGAATTCCCGCACCGTATCTTCGATCATCGCCGCTATTTCGTCCGGTTTGGTCATGTCGGCGGCGTTATAAACAACTTTGACGCCTGCGGCTTCCAGTCCGGCCCGCTCTTTCTCAATGTCCTTCGGCTTGCCGAAGCCGTTGATGACGAGATTGATCCCTTCTGCTGCAAAGCCTTGCGCGATACCAAGGCCAATCCCGCTTGTCGATCCCGTAATCAGGGCCGTTTTTCCTTTAAGTGTCATCTCAATATCTCTTTCGTTTAACGTGTTTTATTCAGCGACCAGTCGTAATCCAGATAACGCAGAGGTGCGTTTTCATCGGCAGGAACATAGGGCCGCAACCATCCCTTAACATCCCCGTCATTAAAATCTGCCGCAAACCAATCAAACACTCTGCTGACGTACAAGGTTCCATTCTCGGTATGCAATCCCTTGTTCGGATTGTCAAAGGTGAGTATCGTTTGTTCGTTCAGTTGGCTACCCAGTTTTCCGGAGCGATAGCTTTCCGTCCGCAAATCCGGGCAAGAAACGGATGCGCAGTTGATGGCGAAATGAACGCGTGCATCACCCATCGGGCGCAGAATTTTATGCTCGATGTAATCCAGCGTGTAATCCATTCCGGCTAGCGGCCAGGCATAACGCGTCCACGGGCTGGTGAATGTTCCGCCGAGGTTTTTGATGCTTTGCCGCTCGCCTTCGCGGACGATCAGTTCAAGGGTCAGGAAATTATAGGCGTTGATCCAGAATGCCGTTTTTTCATCGCCCGCGTAAGATTGCGGATTTTCCGCCAGCAGGAGTTTCAGGGCTTGTCCATGCCTTGGATCGGCGGCCCAGCTATCGTAATCGACGCCATTATAGGCGATGCCGTCTTTTTCGGCGGGCCGGACATGCGCTTGCAGCAGACCTTCGTATAGGGACAGGAAGCGCTCATAATTTTCCCCGGCCTGCGCGGGCTGCGCCGTGGCCAGCATGACGGCCAGAAGTGCGGCCGCCGCTTTTTTGCGGCCCTTGAACTGCCTGTAAAGCGTCGGGATCAGGGCAAACAGGCCCAGCAGGGTAAAAGCGGTCAGGGTTTGCGGCGAGGCCAGATCGCCTAAAGACTCAATCGCCCCCAACTCCCGCCCGACATTGGCGTAAACGAATGTGCCGGGGATGATGCCGAAAAACGT
Source organism: Alphaproteobacteria bacterium CG_4_9_14_3_um_filter_47_13 (assembly GCA_002789675.1). Taxonomy (GTDB): domain Bacteria; phylum Pseudomonadota; class Alphaproteobacteria; order Micavibrionales; family Micavibrionaceae; genus UM-FILTER-47-13. The sequence continues at coordinate 1,226 of PFTR01000011.1, forward strand.
CGTCAGCACGTAAGGTAAAAGCCGGACATTGAATAGTGCCGGGACAATGTTCACCAGAAAGAATGGAAACAGCGGCACAAGGCGCATGAACAGCATATAGCCGACGGCGTTGCGCTCCATGTTCGCGGCAACCTTGTTATAAAGCGGCCCGGCCTTTTCACGCAGCGTATCGCCCAGCGTGCTGCGCGCGATCAGGAACAGGATCGTAGCCCCCGCCGTTGCACCGATGACAATCGCTGCCGTGCCGATCCAGCGCCCGAACAGAAAACCGCCCAGCAGCGTTAGCAGTGTGGCAATCGGCAATGACAGCGCTACAGCAGCGGCGTAGAGCGCCATGAAACCCGCTACGCTCAGAACCGGATGCGCGGCAACCATGTCCAGCAACTGCCCGCGCTGTGCCTTAACGGCCTCAAGATTGACCATATCCATAAGGCCGGACGCCCGGGCCGCGCCGATCAACAGGACGATCAGGATCAAAGGCAACCAGCGTTTTAAGACTTTAATATTCATCGGTTTTCCAATATGTTGCAGGGTGGCTATGTTCCATACAGATATTCGCCATGATTGCGGAAAAGTTACAGGAATTAAAGATTTAGCGTGAGCGGAACGGAAGAAAAACAATCCCTTGAAGACCTGATGCGCCTTGCCCAGCAAGGCGACAAACGGGCTTACGCGGCCCTGTTTCGGGCCATCACGCCGCTGCTGCGGGCTTTTATATCCCGGCGTCTGTCGGCGTCTTCGGACGTGGATGACGTGGTGCAGGATATTTTGCTGTCTATCCACCGCGCCAGCCATACCTATGACACCGACCGCCCTTTCAAAATCTGGATGTTCACTATCGCCCGTTACCGCCTGAACGACCACCTGCGCAAACTCTATAAAAAAGGCGGTTTTCCTGAAATCAGCATCGATGACATGACGCATGAAATTTCCGCTGCCGATGTAACCGAACAGCGGGATAGATACGAATACCTGAACAAGGCATTAAGTTCCCTGCCGGAAAAACAAAAGAAAATCGTCACCCTGATGAAAATAGAAGGATATTCCGCCATTGAGACAGCTCAAGCCATGAATATGAGTGTCTCTGCCGTCAAAGTCAGCGCGCACCGGGCTTATAAATCGCTGGCTTTGAAAGTGGAAGAGGAAGACAGAGAGTAAATGAACACGGAGCAACTCATCGATAAGCTGGTTGCCGAAGGGGCGCAAAAACCCCTGCCGCATCCCATGAAGCAGGCCATGTTCTGGCTGGCGGGGACGATGGTCTGGCTGGCGGCGCTATCGGGATATAACGGCTTCCGTGCCGATATGGCGGACAAGCTGGCCGATCCCTTCTATGTCGCGGAACTGGCCCTGCTGTTCGGCACGCCGCCCGGCATCGCCATGTTCCTGATCGTCAGGAAAGGCGCGCCTATCCAGTGCTGCTGGGCGGGCAGCATGGCGACATGGTCGGTCACGGCTTTCGGCTATCTGTGCATGCGCCTGATCGAGCAGAACGACAACCCGGCGCACCTGATCGTCTGGCACGCCCTGCCGATTGTGCTGATGTGCGTGGCCGGGATGATGATGGGGAAATACGCCCTGCGGTGGCGGTAGGTAATGAGAAATATATTCGACCAATATAATCAGCCGGAAAACAGACTCACACACAGCTTGGCAACAGCTTTAAATCAGGACAAAAGCCTTCTAAAGAATTTTTTGAGCCGTTTTGGCCCCAATGATATCCCCGATGTAAAGACGCTTCAGGTTATAGAACAGGGATTACCAGGAAGCGTGATTGTTGATGACGAGAATGAGGCTGAGCGACGCGGATTGCCTGATATGGTCATTTTTAATGAAAAAGGTTGGGCGCTGCTTATTGAGAGCAAGGTCAGTTCATCCCTTACCAAAGACCAACTGCAAAGACATTCCAGAACAATTCAGAAATGCGGGATTGATAAAATTTACGGTCTGGCAATTACGGTGGCTCCTTCGCCGTTTTCACTCACGGGTTGGCAAATGACAACATGGAAGGATGTTTATTCCTGGGCAAATGAACATACTCCGCAATCCGCGTGGGCAAAACACATGGTGGAATATTTTAATATAGCGGAGAACAAAATGGCACAAAATGAATATCTGGTAGAAGGAACCATAACAGAGTTTTCTGGAATAAACTTTGATCCCTATACATATCTGGAAGGTAAAAGAGTCTTACGCCTTTTGACGAATAAAATCAGAAATAACAAATCCTTTGTAAGGGAAATGGATCTTGATCAAAATTCAAAAAGGCCCGCCATAACAAACGATCCTTGGGGAGTATGGGACTTTGTTTCCTTTAACGCCAATGCATCAAGCGATAAAAACTTCACAAGCCATCCGCATTGCACTTTTGGATTCTCAGACAAAGACAGGCATGCCAGCGGCATGATTACATGCCCCAATGCAATGGAACGTCCCCTTCTGAAAAATCTTATTGGCCCTTCTCATGACGATTTTTCTTTGCGGTTGAAGGATGCCCTCTCATCCATCACAAAAAATCTTCACGCGGTCAAAGGTTACAAGCCTGTAATCAGAATGGTACAAAGACATTACAAAAGTCAAAGATCGAGCGCAGTAATTGATGGAGAAATGACAGTCGATCTACGAGCCTGTTTTGGCGGCGAGGATCATCATATGGGTCGTCCTATAAAACCCCAGGAACAGTGGCTGAGAGCTGTTTATGAACTTTTGAGCAATAAACGCTCGAATATCCAATTTCAGATTGGCGTCGTATTTCCATACGATTTGTGTCCTGAGTTAAAATCACGAAATGCTGATGAGTTGTTTATTAATTCATTTAGAGCCTTAAAGCCGTTCATAAAAAGCATCATGGCATAATGTAACTTTCCCCCTGAATCCGGCGAACTTCTCCGTTACAAGACCGTTTTTTAAAGGATTATGATAATGGAATTTTTGCCTGTTTTTCTGGCCATCGGCCTGTTGTTTTTTCTCTGTTTTGCCAATGGCGCGAATGATGTGTCCAAGGCTATTGCCACGCTGGCGGGGGCGGGACTGGCGTCCGTAAAAGGCGCGATTGCATGGGGAACGCTCTGGACGGTGGCCGGGGCGCTGGCTGGCTTGCTCTGGGGCGGCGCGATGATCAAAAATATCAGCAGCAGCATTTATGTTGATGCCCATGATTTTTATATGCCCGCCGCGCTGGCGGTGGCCATTGCGCCTATTCTCTGGGTCGCGCTGGCAACGTGGCGCAAATGGCCGGTATCTACGACCCATGCTGTCGTCGGCGGTCTGGTCGGGACGGGGCTTCTCGCTTATGGATCGGCGGGGATCAACTGGCCGACGATCTTTTCAAAAATCGCCCTGCCGCTGCTGGCCAGTCCGTTCATGGCGATTGTGCTGGCGTGGTTTCTGACCCCGGCGCTGGAAAAAACCGCCCGTACGGCAAACCGGATCAGGCTGTGTTTAACCCCGGTGCCGAAACTCGCGCTTGTCAATGCCAGTACGGGAGCGCAGGAGCCGTTGAAAGACTGTCTTGTCTGCGCCTGCGACAGCCCGCAGGCGGGCCTGACACACGGCCTCACCCTGTCCGTCGATAGCATGCACTGGCTGACCAGCGGCCTGCTGTCCTTTTCGCGGGGGCTGAACGATACGCCGAAACTGATCGCCATTGTCATGCCGTTCCTGATGCTGGAGGGTCATATCGCCCCGGCATGGCTCTTTTTCTGGGGCGCTCTGAGAGGTGGTCCCAGAAA
>PFTR01000161.1 GCA_002789675.1 Alphaproteobacteria bacterium CG_4_9_14_3_um_filter_47_13
CCCTACTTCTATCATACCCATTCTAAACCCCCGATCCCGAAACAACTTTTTTAATTTCCATCGACTCCTCGACAGTCCGGTCAAATTGCGCAGTCACTTTTTGTTTGCGCACATCAGGCCTGACGCGCAGCGTGAGGACAATCGCCCCGATCATCGACACCAGAAGAATGAGCCCCGAAACCTGGAATATAAAGAAATAATGCGTATAAAGAACAGACCCCAGCATCTCGGTATTCGTAATTCCGGAAGTACTCTGGAACCCTTCAACAGGAACGCCGGAAATTGCGACATGAATGGCAGTGTCCGGTGAAAAGATCCAGCCGCTATACATGATACAAAGCTCCGCCAATAGAACACCCCCTATCAAAAGCCCGACGGGTACGAACTGTTTTGCCCCTTTGCGCAAATCGGCAAAATTGATATCCAGCATCATTACAACAAACAAAAACAAGACTGCAACAGCGCCAACATAAACAATCACCAGAATCATCGCGATAAATTCAGCACCGAGCAAAACAAACAAACCCGCCGCATTAAAGAAGGCCAGAATAAGAAAAAGCACGGAATGCACAGGGTTACGCGCCGTAATGACCATCAGGGCGCTCAGCACCAGAATGGTTGAAAAGAGATAGAAGACCAAGCTTGAAATCATTATTTCCGCACTTTATCCGAAAGTTCATTACTGCCTTTTCTAATATTTTCAGGACACTACTTCAAGCGTCCATTCATTAAAATCCACTTTTATGATTGATTTTTTCTCTATAAAGATAAAAAATACAAAAAGTTATTGCTTCGATGCTCTCTCAAAAAAGGATATCTCCCTGTGAAACATACCTCTCTGCTCCTTGTTGCCTTGATAATTCTCGGTTTTTCAACACCGGCAAAAGCGGGGGGTGATCTGCTCAGCCTCGGGCTGGGCTATTACGACATTAACGATAATGAAGAAGCCGCCGATTTCCGGATGGAATATAGATGGGATTCACCGTTGCTGTGGGTAATAGAACCTTGGGCAGGCGCGGAAGTGACATCGGATGGTGCGATTTACGGACTTGGCGGACTCCTTGCCGATATTAAAATCGGGAGTGGATTTCTTGTCACGCCCAGCTTTGGTGCCGGCCTTTATTATAAAGGCAACGGAAAAGATCTTGGGCATATTATAGCGTTCCGTTCGCAGCTTGAAATGGGGTGGGAATTTGAAAACTCATCCCGAATCGGTATCGCCGGCGGCCATATTTCAAATGCCGGTCTTGATAACAAAAATCCGGGAGCCGAATATCTGAATCTTTACTATCATATTCCTGTCGGTGGATTTTAAACGTATTTTTATATAATATATGCGGAAAATAGGGAAGGACTTAGGATCCTGTTTTATTGCAGTCCGATTATACGATCGGCAAGACTTTCCATGAAAACGGTAAGAATACTCACCATACCGGGGAAAAATACGAAGATTGCCAGAAAAATTGCCAGAATTTTGGGAACGAAAACCAGTGTAATTTCCTGAATCTGCGTTAAAGCCTGAAACAGCGCAATCGTCACGCCAACAACCAGACCAATCAACATCACCGGCGCACCAAGCCGCAACGAAATTAAAATCGCTTCCCGTACAAGTTCTATGATTTCAGTCTGATCCATCGCTCTTATTATATAGCGCTTATAAAATACTGTACAGAGTTATACTATTTCATTTTTACTCTTTGAAAACGAATGGGTATCAGTATTTTATATTCTTTAAATCGGCATCCGCATAATGTCCTGATAGGCATTCAGCATCCGATCCCGTACAGCCACGACTGTTTGCAGGGTTAGTTCGGCATTCGTAACGGCTTCAACGACATCGGTAAGATCGGCTGTGCCGATAACCGCATTGGCGGAGGCTTTTTCGCCGCCACGCAAGGTTTCCATAGCATTTTCCGTCGCCTTTTTGACCATCGCGCCAAAGCCTGCGCCTTCATTACCACTGGTGACACGGACTCCCTGCCCGATGCCCTGCATATTTTTGTAAAGACCTGCGGCGATTGAGGGATCTATTTTATCAACCATTATGGAGACTCCTTATTTTTTCAGTATACACTATTTTTAGCGTCTTAAAATATCGATCGTCTGCAAAATCATATTACGGCTTTGCTCGACCATACCCAGATTGGCTTCGTAGGAGCGCTGCGCTTCCTGCATATCCATGGCTTCAATCAAAGGGTCAACATTGGGAAGTTTGACATAGCCGTTTTCATCCGCCCCCGGATGGTCGGGCATATATTTAATCGGAAACGGTTTTTTATAGTCCTGGTCGATCTTGTCAACCTGCACGGTTTTAAGGCCTGTTTTACGATCCAGCACATTTTTAAATGTAATGAACTGGCGCGTATAGGGATCTTCCTCCGGTGTTGGTGCTGCCGTCGAGGCATTGGCCATATTTTCCGAGATCACCCGGACACGGTCGCTTTGCGCGCGCATTCCGTAGGCTGATATTGACATGGCACTGAATAATTCGGTCATTCTTTTGACTCCTGCTCCCTATTCCCTATTGTCCGCGTCCAAGCGCCGTCCGAATCATGTTGACATTTTTCTGATACAGCGTGGTCATCAGATTGTAATCCATCGTCGTTTTGGCGGCCTTCACCATTTGCTCCTCGACAATCACGGCATTTCCGGCAGGCGCAACTTCATAGGTTGTCTTGCTCTCGCGGCTATCGGGGCTATCAATTGATACCGCAGACGGCATATGATTCTCATGTGTTGTCACCGGACGGATATTATGACTGCCCGTTACATTTTTAAGGACACTGCTAAAATCGACTTTGCTCAGATCATGGGGTCTGTAATTGGGCGTATCGGCATTGGCGATATTCTGCGCGATGACCTGCTGGCGCTGGTCAAGATAATTCATTTTTGCTGTGATTGCCTTGAAAAGTCCGATCGTTTCCATTGCCATCGCCGTCATCCCCGTTTTAATGTATGCTATAGTCCTAACCAGTCAGAACTTTGCAGGAACCGTGCCAATGGTGGATCAGTATGATGACGGGCGAAAAATCAGCCGTAAAGATACGATAACACCTTCAAATTTAAAGAAAATTCCTAAGAGGCAGGTTGCTGTTGCCATTGAAGATGCCCGCCACGACAAGGATTTGCCAAAAATTACCGCTGCCGGACGGGGAAAAATTGCCGAGCAGATCCTGCAACTTGCTTTTGAAAATGGAATCAAGGTGCGCGAGGATAGCGCACTGGCAGAAATACTGGCCACCATCGAACTGGACAGCCCTATTCCTTCCGATGCTTTTATGGCAGTTGCAGAAATTCTGTCCTATGTTTACAAAGCCAATGGGCAACCGAATCCGTTTGACGCTGTCCTCTCAGATGCTATGAATAACAAAATACAGGAATCTGCCAATGAGCCAGAATGATATGTCCCTTGAAGACCTTGAAAAAAATCTGCAGAACCAGATTGATAAAATCAATGATGCCATCGTCAAAGTCCGGCGTAATGAATTATCAAATATAAACAATATGGATAATGATATTGCCGATTTATGCCGCCGGATTCTAAACTTCCGTGACGGAAACGCCAAGAAATTCGAAGGAAAAATGGTTGAAATGATTAACTGCCTTGATGAGCTGGCGGTTGAACTCAAGGCCTATCAAGAAAGAACAACACAGGATATCTGATATGGAACCGATGGCTCTTTCACAAATCATTAAATTCGCGGCGTCGCTTCTGTTTGTGCTGGCGTTGATGGGCGGGCTGGCTCTGGTCATGCGCCGGTTCAGCGGTAATACGCCTTTTACCGCGCCCCATAAAAGGCGACTGAAAGTCGTGGAGATTCTCCCGCTCGACGGACGGCGCAAAGCTGTTTTAATCAGACGCGATAATAAGGAACATCTGGTTATCCTCGGAACAAATTCCGAGACCGTTGTTGAACGCAATATAGAATCGCAGCAAGATGCACAGATTGAACAATGACCAGGCAAAAAATCATTCGTTATGGAACGCGCAAAACCACTGATACAGCATAATCCGTCATGCCGACAATTTTCTCTTATCAGGAAAACGTCCGGAAAGGAAGCTTCAACTCCGGGCAGGCTTAACGCCTGACACACCTCACCCTGTAATCATTAGTCTTGGTATTTTTGCCCTGAGTGCCATTACTGAAGTTCTGATACCACGCCTCGTTAATAAGGTACTCCGTAGAAGACCTGTAGAGGGCATTCTGGAAATTAGTTATGTTACCTCCCGCTTCGATTGTTTCATGCACGGACCATAAGTAATAAAGCTCCACCTGAGAAGGCAGATACCAGTCGCTATGCCCACCCGTTCCTAAATCCTTGCAAAGTTTAAAGGCCGAGAAGGTCGTGCTGTTTGCCACCTGATTGGTGTTTATACGTCCGTCATAAGTTGAATCCGTGGCAATATCGTCGGTACCGGTTGATGTTTTCCATGCGCTTGTCGTTCCCTGATCCACGGTCGGAATAAACAGGTGCGCATAGGTGATCGGATGCCAACCGGCGAATACCGTCCCGTCCGCGCACAGATCACCGATATTCGCGCAGCCCGCAGGGCCAGACAGACCGCTTTGCGCCTCCCAAATCGTACCGTTACAAATTAGAATCTCGCTCACACCAGCGTTTTCCGGCACGCCCGTCGTGCGAACCCAACCTGTTTCGCCGACTACACAGGGATCGCCATCCTGAGTTTCCAGCGCGGATGCAGCAGACGGAAAAAGAAAAACCGTAAAGAACGAAAATGACAGCATGAACACCAGAATTCTAAGCTGTTTTGTCATTGCATTCCCCACAGTAACGGGAAAAGGAGCGCATAGGCAAAAAAGCTTAGCGGACCAGCTCTCTCTCTCTCTCTCTGAATTCTGGAAAATAAATATCATGACGATGCCCTTTCTGCGCGCTATCCTATTCAGAAACATTTATATAACCCCTCTTAATAGACTATAGAACCCTCTGCAAAAGACTGTAAAAATCCTGTAGAATCATTTCATGCAAACGAGCATGAGGTACAAAATGAAAATGAAG
>PFTR01000108.1 GCA_002789675.1 Alphaproteobacteria bacterium CG_4_9_14_3_um_filter_47_13
AACTTTAATCAAAGACTCTCTGACAAGTATACAGGCTTCCAGATCATACCCGTCTTTCTCGTCTGCTTTTTTCATAGTCATTGGTTGCAGTATCGTACCAAGGGTTTTTCGTATCTCTAATGGGGGATCTTCGCGCCATGAAATATCATCAACAGTTTCAACAATTATGAATTTTCCACGCGACGATTGAACATAATGAAAGAAAAACCGCGTATATTCAATAACAGTCTTTTCTGCCAGATATAAAGCACCCCGTTCATTCAAGGCATAAATGGGTTCATTTGTTCCATCGAGAAAAACAACATGATCCAGTTTATAGATAACTGATTTATGTAGAAAGGGTGTCATCCCGTAATCAGTAATATCCAGAAAACGATAGCCCGGATAAAAAGAAAGATCCTGTCCCAGAATTGTTATCGTTGATGGATCAAAAGAATCATCCAGTAATGGATTAATGATCTCCAGTGCTGCCGCACATTCTTTTCTACCCAGTTTTATAAAAGCATTCCGAAACATCGAATCATCATATTCTATATAAAGAGATGATTCGAGTTTTTTATCCCCATTGCCCTGTGTAAATCACATGATAAACCCCCTGCATAGTTTTGGGAGGAAAGCTGTCCCCAGTCCACCCTTTTTTTATCAGGGGTAGTCATACCCTGTGCAAACCTGTTTTATGATAGAGAGGAAAAAATGGTTAAAAAAATTCGACTCGCGGAAAATTATGCGAGTCGCAGTGCTTCTTTCTTGTGCGCAATTCTCGGGATAAAGAATAATCCCCGATTTGCACAGCCCCTACTATCTACTACTTCCTAAAAGAAATTACTTTTTAGATTAGGAGTAGTCTGCTTTGATGCCCTCCTGAAATAACACTGGAATAGAAAATATAAAAAAATGACAGGCGCTGTAAAAAATATTAAAACCGGAAAGAAATTATTTTTATCTGCTTTGCAGGGGGGGAGATCAAACCGGATTCCTTTCTGGTTTATGCGTCAGGCAGGACGCTATCTTCCCGAATACCGGGAGTTACGTGCCAGGGCAGGCGGATTTCTGGATATGGTTTATAATCCTGATTTTGCAACTGAAGTCACGATGCAGCCTTTACGCCGTTATGGGATGGATGCAGCTATTTTATTTTCAGATATTCTGGTTATTCCTCATGCTTTAGGACAAAAACTGGAATTTCTTCATGGTGAAGGGCCTAAATTTGAGCCGATTCGCTGCGAAGAGGATTTTAAAAATCTGGAATATACCGAAGCCATTCTGGCGCCGGTTTATGAAACTATAAAATCTTTAAAATCACAGATTCAAAAAGAAGGTTTTTATGATACGGCCCTGATTGGTTTTGCAGGCGCGCCATGGACTGTTGCTACTTATATGGTTGAGGGAGGGAGCAGCAGAACTTTTGAAAATGTTAAAAAATGGGCTTATTGCAATCCTGAAACTTTCGAGAGACTGATCGAGCTGATCACGCAGACAACGATCCGGTATCTTTTATCACAGATTAAAGCAGGAGTGGAAGCCATCCAGATTTTTGACAGCTGGGCAGGTGTTCTTGATGAATCTGAATATAATCGCTGGGTTATTATCCCGACAAAAAAAATCACACAGGCATTGGCACAAAGCCATCCTGATATTCCTGTTATCGGGTTTCCAAAAGGATCCGGTTTTCTTTATGAAGTTTATGCAAAGAAAACCGGAGTTACGGCACTAGGGCTGGATTCGCAGGTTCCGCTCGAGAAGGCAGACTTTTTGCAGGATATTCTTCCTGTGCAGGGTAATCTTGACCCGGTCTGTTTATTGACAGGAGGAATGTCATTAAAAAATACAGCCGAGAAAATTCTGGAAAAATTATCGGCAAAGCCGTTTATTTTTAATCTGGGTCACGGCGTTATCAAAGAAACACCGCCTGAACATATGGCTGTGCTTTCTGAAATTATAAAAAACTGGCGGATTTAGAAATGAAAAAAACCGCTGTTATATTATTTAATCTGGGCGGCCCCGATTCTTCTGGGTCGATCCGTCCGTTTTTATTCAATTTTTTCATGGATAGAAATATTATCCGGATACCGATATTTTTAAGGTTTTTTATAGCCGTTGTGATTTCTATACGCCGTTCAAAAAAAGAAGCGGGGGATAGCTATGCGCTTCTGGGTGGAAAATCTCCTTTATTGGAAAATACACAAGCACAGGCACAAGCACTTGAAAAGGAGCTGGGTAGCGATTTCAGGGTTTTTGTCTGTATGCGTTATTGGCATCCAATGGCTGATGAAATGGCCCGGAAAGTAAAAAATTATAAACCGGATCATATTGTTTTATTGCCACTTTATCCGCAATATTCCACAACGACAACAAAGTCATCTTTCGAAGCCTGGGAGAGAGCAGCGGCAAAAATAAAATTGTTTATCCCTACCACAAAAATTTGTTGTTATCCTCTAAATAAAGGATTCATCAAAGCTTCGGCGCAAAACATAAAGAGAGCTTATGAAAGTATGCTGATTGAAACAACGACAAAAAATCTACCGCCTCCGCGTGTTTTATTTTCTGCACATGGCTTGCCGGAAGATATTATTAAAGAGGGCGATCCCTATCAATGGCAATGTGAACAAAGCGTCAAAGCGATTGTTCAAGAGATGGATATAGAACAGCTAGACTGGCAGATCTGTTATCAAAGCCGTGTCGGTCCTAAAAAATGGCTTGATCCTGACATCAGGGTGGCGCTTGAAAAAGCGGGGTCAGAGGCCGTATCTGTTCTTGTTTATCCGCATTCTTTTGTCAGCGAACATGTAGAAACACTGGTTGAAATTGATATTGAATATCGTGATCTGGCAAAAAAATTGAAGATTCCCTATTTTGCGCGTGTTGAAACTGTCGGTATTATGCCCGATTTTATCAAGAGTCTGGCAGAGATAGTTCGTGTGCATAAAGAGGATAAAGAAATGAGATCGGCTTGCGGAGGCAGAATCTGCCCTTCAAATTTTTGCCGTTGTCCTTCACAGATTTCATAAGATAGTTGACCATTGCCTTTTGAATGTGATATGGCAAAAGAAGCTTGTTGAATCATAAGGATATTAATATGAATATATATTCAGAAAATAAATTAATCGATTTTTTCCGGAAGGAAAGCCGCTCTTCCGGATCCAGTATCGCTCCGTCCGTTTTAACCCAGAAGGAATGGAATTTAATACAGGAGCTTCCTGATTATATGACAAGAAATAGCGGAGAAATATCTCCGGTTCTTATTGCCCGTATCTGTGATATGAAAAAAGACTCTTTAAAACTGGAAAAAATTATTACTAAAATGGTTACCGAAAATAGAAAACCTTATGAAATATCCCTTTTTGCAGATCGTTGGGAAATGCTGGAGGGTAGATTAAAAATGATTGACCAATCTATCAGAGAACAAAGTGTGGAGTATAAAGACCTTCATGATTTATATGAAAATAACAAAAATATTTTCAGGGAAATAGCCTGTTATTTACGGCATTCTGTACCATAAATAATATAGGTTCTTTATCGGCGGGGACGATATTTTTGTGCTTCTTTGCAATTGGTTCCGTTTGCAGCCGCAATGAGGGGCTCTTCTGTACAAAGCCTTTTCATTTCTATTTTTGCAGTATCCCAGCGCACCAGATGTTGTTCTGCTATTTCTGCAGCAGATTTTTGTAAATTTTCGATCATCAGCTCTTGAATCTCTGGCGGTAGTTTTTCTTGTGCCTCGCGTATAACGGGTGTTACAGGAATATGAAGAGAGTCATTATTGATATTGGTGGCATTGAGGTAAAACATAAGGGCAAGGGCTGAGGGTGCAGCCAGTGTAGCTCCCAATAAGGCCTGTACGCCCTTCGATCTATTTTCAGGTTTTTGATAATGATGGATAGCCAGTGCTGCTACAACAGTACTTAATGCAATAATAACAGGGGTTTTCGCCATTAAAACAGTGGCTGCCGTAAAAATTGCAGAGAGTCCTCCACGGAGGAGTCCGGAATCAGCTTGTACTTTTTGAGCTGTACGTGCCATTTTAAATATCTTTCTTTGTGTCCTTGGTTTGCAATTCTTTGTATAAATTATTTAAAATTATGTCAAGAGTATTTTTACAGATACTGTAGTGGCAAAAACGTTTGTCTCAATAAAAAAGCGGCTCTATAAAAAAAGCCGCTTTTTAACAATGAGAAGAAAGAAATAATTATTCGTTTTCGGCTTCTTTTGTCTCTTCTTCCTCTATTATCTCTGTTTTGGTTGCCGCTTCAGCCTCTGCTGCTGCTTTTTTAGCAGCTTTTTTCTCGGCTTTGGCTTTATCTTCGGCATCTTTGAGAGATTTTTTCTCTTTTTCTTCTGTTTCCATTTCCTGTTCAGCTTCCAAAGCATCCTCTTCCAGAAGTTCTTTTTTAGCTTTGCCAGACATGGCTTCGAGTTCAGCATCGGCTTTGGCACGAATTTCTTCCGCATCATCCTGTAGGTGCGCAATCATGGCTCTGCCGGTTTTGAGCTGTACTTTGGCTTCTTCCTCGGAGCGTGCAATATTCACGCGAATGTCGAGTTTGACTTCCGGATGAAGGGCAATTGTTACATTAAACAAACCGATGGTTTTAAACGCATTATGGATGGTGACCATAGAGCGGCCAATCGTCAGACCACTTTTTTGTGCGGCAATTTCGGCAATATCACGGGCGGCAACACTGCCGTATAAATGCCCGCCTTCAGAGGCGTGACGGATAATGGTAACGGTCATATCGGCCAGTTTCTCTGCGTCTTTTTCCGCTTCTTTACGTTTTGTTTCGTTCTGTTTCTCGATATCTTTTTTACGGCTTTCAAAATAGGCCACATTATCTGCTGTTGCCCGAAGCGCCTTGCTTTGGGGGATCAGAAAATTACGGGCATAACCGGGCTTGACCTTGACGACATCGCCAAGATTGCCAAGATGGTCAACATGTTCCAAAAGAATAACTTGAATAGGCATTGTCTTTTTCCTTGTTCTATCAGCTTAACGTGGCGAAGAGCCGTCCCATTCTGTGCGGACGTAAGGCAATAAAGCCATAAAACGAGCCCGCTTGATGGCTTTGGTTAGCTCCCGCTGTTTTTTCATGGAGACGGCTGTAATCCGGCTTGGCACGATTTTGCCGCGTTCGGAAATATAGCGTCCGAGTAATTTTACATCTTTCCAGTCAATGGCCGATGCGCGTGGTCCTGTGAAAGGACAGGTTTTGCGGTGTTTAAAAAACGGGCGTTTTGCCGTTGCTGCATCTGGTGTAGTCATATTCATATTATGCGGCCTCTCTGCTATCTCTGTTATCTCTACTATCGCTGTCGCGTGTGTCCTTATTCAGAATAGACGAAGGTCCTTCCGAAAGTTTGTCTTCGCGAACCGTCAGGTAACGCAGAATATCCTCGGACAGGCGCATCTGGCGTTCCATTTCAAGCATGGCGGCAGGCGGTGTTTCCGATTCGATCAGAACATAATGACCTTTCCGGCTTTTTTTGATCCGGTAGGCAAGCGTCCGCAAGCCCCAGTTTTCGGTTTTATGAATTTTACCGCCACCGTCTTTGATGACTTTGGTGTAGGTGTCCGTCAATTCGGAGACCTGTGCTTCTGATAGTTCTTGCCGTGCAATAAACACGGTTTCATAATAAGGCATAGTTTGTTTCCTCCCGGTTTTGCCTTTTGCGCTGCGTTCCTACAACAGGGACTCCATTCTCTTATAAAGAAAATGTGCAGCGAAAAACAAAGCTGGAATCTATAATGATACCAGCGAGGTTTTACGAATGACGTTATCTATACGGATTTTTATACACAAGGCAAGAAAATTATTCGGAAACATCGTTATTATTGGCGTTTTTCTTGACATAGCCTGTTAGAAAGGCTGACCAATCCGTTTTTTGCGCTTTTTGTGTTTTGTCTTTTTTCAGGGTCTTGCGCAGCATCGAGGCCAGATGGGCCCGGTTAATTTCCGGTCTTTGTAAAGCGCTGCGAGACAGATTGATACGGTTTTGAGCAAGGAGACCGGCATAATCCGTACCGGAAACATCTTGCGCGGTAGGCATGGTAATTGAAGTCAGTGAATTTTGCAGGAATAATTGTACCCGTCCGTTATGAATAGAACTGCCCATTATAATTGATCTCCCCGGCTCCTTGTTAAAAATTTTCCAGTCTTTTAAATCTTTCAGGCTTGACAGAAAAATCCGTACAAGTCCGCATAATATGGTCTCGTGGCGTAAAGCCCTCTATAAAATCCGGTAGAGACTACGCCTCTCTTAATGTCAAGATGCGCAGATCATAGCATAAAAATTACAAAACCGCAAAAATATTCGGAAAGAGGGGTACGCGCTTTCCGGCGCGTTGTAACTGCCCTCTTGATCTGTTTTCTCGAACGCTTTATCGATAGCAGGGTTGATAATGTAAAAAAGGAGCCAACTATGACACGTGCGTTATTATTTCCCGGGCAAGGATCCCAATATATCGGGATGGGCAAGGATCTGGCTGAATCCTTTCTTGAAGCCAGAGAGGTTTTCGAAGAGGTTGACGACATTCTGAACCAGAAACTTTCCCGCCTTATGTTTGAGGGGGCGGAGAGCGATCTGAATCTGACGCAGAATACCCAGCCGGCGCTGATGGCCGTGTCAATGGCGCTGGTCAGGATTCTTACGCGGCAGGGTGGTTTTGAGCTGGATAAAATCTGTCATTATGTTGCCGGCCATTCGCTTGGTGAATATTCGGCTTTAGCAGCGGCAGGCGCGCTGGAGCTTGCCGATACGGCGCGACTGCTGCGTTTGCGGGGGCAGGCAATGCAGCGTGCTGTTCCTGTCGGTATCGGTTCGATGGCCGCCATTCTCGGGCTTGATTTTGCCGATATCAAAATGCTGGCCGCCGAAGCGGCCGGGACAGAAGTCTGTCAGGCCGCCAATGATAATTCTCCGGGGCAGGTTGTTATTTCCGGTCACAAAAATGCCGTAGAGATGGCCATTGCGCTGGCCACCGCACGTGGCGCAAAAAAAGCCGTGATGTTGCCGGTCAGCGCACCGTTTCATTGTACCTTGATGGCGCCTGCTGCCCATGAAATGGCGCGGGCGCTGGCAGACACCGTCATTCGGCCACCCTGCGTGCCGGTGGTTGCCAATGTGACGGCCAGAGCCGTGACCGAACCTCCGGAAATCCGTACGCTACTTGTTGACCAGATTACCGGTGTCGTGCGCTGGCGTGAATCGGTGCTGTGGATGAAAGAGCAGGGCGTTGAGGAAATGGTCGAGATTGGCGCAGGAAAAGTTCTGTCCGGTCTTGTGCGCCGGATTGACAAAGATATTGCGGTCTCGTTTGTCGGGACACCGGAGCAGGTAGACACCCTTATTGAAACATTGAAAGGATAAAACCATGTTTGATTTATCAGGAAAAACAGCGCTTGTGACAGGGGCAACAGGAGGCATTGGCGGCGCGATTGCCAAAGCCCTGCACGAAGCAGGCGCTCTTGTGGGACTGTCAGGCCGTAACGAAGACAGGCTCAAAGCCCTGCAGGCAGAGCTGGGCGGGGCGCGTGTGTATTGTTTCCCTGCCGATCTGTCAACCGCAGAAAGCACGGATGCTTTCGTAAAAGCGGCAACGGACGCGATGGGCGGGATTGATATTCTGGTCAATAATGCCGGATTGACGCGGGATAATCTTTCGATGCGGATGAAAGACGAGGAATGGCAGGAAGTGCTGGATGTTAATTTGACCGCGCCGTTTCGTCTTGCCCGTGCGGTACAGCGCGGTATGATGAAAAAGCGCTGGGGACGGATTATCAATATTTCCTCCATTGTAGGTACAACGGGCAATCCGGGGCAGGCCAATTACTGCGCCTCCAAAGCGGGGATGACCGGATGGTCAAAAGCAATGGCCGCAGAAATTGCCAGTCGGCAAATAACGGTCAATTGTATTGCACCAGGCTTTATCGCCACAGCAATGACGGACGCGCTTCAGGAAGATCAGAAAGCCAAAATCAATGCCACAATTCCGATGGGGCGGATGGGAGCGGCTCACGAAATTGCTGCTGCCGCCGTTTATCTGGCCAGCGAAGAAGCCGCTTATGTGACGGGTCAGACCCTGCATATTAATGGCGGCATGGCGATGATCTAAAAAAGGGAAGCGGGATTATCCACATAAAGTGGTTAAAGCATAGGGAAAGTGCTGGCTCGGAGCATTGCAATATGGTACTTGAAGAAAATTGCTTGATTTGCGGAAAAGACGTGCTTAAAGTCCGTTTCGATCTTGATAAAGTTAACTTGAAAAAGGTGAGATAAAGATGAGTGATATTGCAGAACGGGTAAAAAAGATTGTTATTGAACATCTTGGTGTTGATGAGGCAAAAGTTTCCGAAAAAGCCAGTTTCATTGATGATCTGGGCGCTGATTCACTGGATACAGTCGAGTTGGTCATGGCTTTTGAAGAAGAATTCAATGTCGAAATTCCTGATGATGCCGCCGAGAAAATCCAGACTGTGGGTGATGCAATCAGCTTCATCAAGGAAAATTCTGCTGAATAAAAGCTGAATTTCTGCTGAATTCTTGAAATCATTGACAGGTATTCTCATGAAACGGGTTGTCGTTACAGGAATGGGGATGGTTTCACCTTTGGGTGTCGGGGTGAACCATAACTGGAAGCGTCTCGTTGCAGGCGAGAGCGGGATTCGCAAAATTGATGAATTCGAGGCGGCAGATATTTCCTCGCAAATTGCCGGTATCGTTCCTAAAAGCACGGACGAAACCCCCCCTGAAGGTTTTTTTAACGTCAATCTGTTTGTCGAGCCTAAAGAGCAGAAAAAAATGGATAAATTTATCCATTTTGCGCTGGCGGCGGCCAAAGAGGCTGTTGAAGATTCGGGCTGGCGGCCAACCGGTGAAGAAGATCTGTGCCGCACCGGGGTTTTGATCGGCTCCGGTATTGGCGGCCTTGGCACAATGTATGAAACGTCTATAACTTTGCATGAAAAAGGCCCCCGACGTATTTCGCCTTTTGCCAATCCGGCGATGCTGATTAATCTGGCTTCGGGACATGTTTCCATCAAATACGGTTTCAAAGGGCCCAATCATGCTGTGGTCACGGCGTGCGCAACAGGAACCCATGCCATTGGTGATGCGGCACGGCTGATTGCGCTGGGGGATGCGGATGTGATGCTCGCAGGCGGAGCCGAGGCCGCCGTGAACCGGCTTGGTGTGGCCAGCTTTGCTGCGGTTCGCGCCCTGTCGACAGGCTATAATGACCGTCCTGAAGAGGCATCACGTCCTTTTGATGAGGGGCGCGATGGTTTTGTGATTTCCGAAGGCTGCGGTCTTGTGATGCTCGAGGAGTTTGAACATGCCAAAAAGCGGGGCGCGAGAATTTACGGTGAAATAGCAGGATACGGTCTGTCCGGTGATGCCTATCATATGACATCTCCTGCGGAAAATGGGGATGGCGGTTTCCGTGCGATGCAGGCAGCTTTGAAAAATGGCGGCATAAATCCTGATGAGATTGATTATATTAATGCGCATGGCACTTCGACACCTGTCGGGGATGGTATTGAATGCACAGCGGTCAAACGTCTGTTTGGCGCGGCGCTGGATCATATCTCCATGTCTTCCACCAAATCAGCTATTGGGCATTTGCTCGGGGCGGCAGGAGCGGTTGAGGCGATTTATACGCTCAAAGCCATGGAAACCGGATTGATGCCCCCGACTCTTAACCTTGAAAATATTTCTGAAGCCTGTCAGGGCATTGATTTGATTCCGCTAAAAACCAGAGAGAAGAAAATCACCACGGCTTTATCAAATTCCTTTGGTTTTGGTGGCACGAACGCCAGTCTGATTATGCGCTCTGTTTCATCAGGGCTTTGAAATATCCTTTGTCGCGACTATCTTGATGCTGTCATGAAAAATATTTTTATCATCATGAGTTTTGCTCTAACGCTTTTTCTGCTTGTGATAGCGGGTGCTTTTTTATGGGGATACCAGCAATACAACCAGAAAGGAACGCTTGCCGAAACAAGGCTGTTCCAGATTGAAAAAGGGCAGGGTGTTGTCTCCATTGCAGATAATCTTGCCACAGCAGGAATCATAACCCGTCCGCTTTTATTTCGTATCGTGGCACGGATGAATAACGCAGATCGGTCATTGCAGGCGGGAGAATACGAGTTTTCTCCGGAAATCTCGATGGCGCAGGTGCTGCAAAAGCTGGTGCAGGGCGATATCTACCAGCGGCAATTCACCATTCCCGAAGGGCTGACAAGCTGGCAGATCGTGCAGATCCTGAACAGGATCGAAGCGCTTCCCGGAACGATCACAGAGATTCCGGCGGAAGGGAGCCTGCTGCCGGAAACCTATAATTATTTCTCCGGTGAAACAAAGCAGGATAAAATCAACCAGATGCAGGAAGCGATGACGCAGACGCTGGAGACCTTGTGGCTGGAAAGAAAGAACGAGGCGCCTGTTCTAAGCAAGGCCGAGGTTATGATTCTGGCCTCTATTGTTGAAAAGGAAACGGCTGTTTCAGCAGAGCGCCGCCGTATTGCCGGTGTTTTCCTGAATCGTCTGAAAATGGGTATTAAACTGCAGACCGATCCAACGGTGATTTATGCCCTGACCAGCGGAAAAATCCGTGAAGAGGGACAGGGGCCTCTCGGACGGCGTTTGCTGGGTAAAGATCTGCAATTTGAATCGCCTTATAATACATATAAATATCCGGGGCTTCCGCCCGGCCCTATTGCCAATCCCGGAAAAGCCTCACTTGCTGCCGTGCTTGATCCTGAAATACATGATTATTATTATTTTGTCGCGGATGGCACAGGAGGGCATGTTTTCTCGAAAACGCTTGAAGAGCATAATAGAAATGTTGCCAGATGGCGGAAAATCAGGAAACAAAATAATCTTTAACCGAATTTATGATCCTGCGCCTTCAAGTTGTTCGTCCGTTTGGACGTTGGCACTTTCTTCTCTAAAGTGGCTGTCGTCAAAACTGTATTTATAGAGCTTTGTCAGTTGCAGGGTAGCAAGATCACGGATGATTTTTGCAGGCTCTGTCATTGCCGGATTATTCCGGATCCCGGCGCTTTCTATATGCGCGAGTAAATCTTTATAAAATTTAATATTGGTCTTAAGAATTTTTTCTTCGCAGACCAGTATGCATTCCTGAATCTGTGCGGCGTTTAGAGATCGGCTTGCTGCCACGCGGTTAGAAATCAGGATACGCAAAACCCGCCGCAAGGCGTGAGGCATTCCCGGATTTGCCGGAATAAGCAAATGTGAAATCTCCAGCGCCTCTTTGCTTTTACCTGTCGTGTGGGGAATATAGGGGCGCAGTCCGGCGGCATTTTCTGGCAATTTTCCCTTATGGAGATTTCCCAGTATGGAATTCACGATGATTTTTCCCGTGTTCGGAATTTCAAGCTCAAGCGGGACGGAGCGCACATAAGAGGCAAAAAAATCGGAAAACCCATAGCCGATAAAACTGTCGACCGGATCCATCTGGTTATAATAAGTGAAACATTCATTGCTAAAGGGAAGGGGTCTGCGATCATTGACAACGAGAAATTCCTTATTGTTGTCATCGCTATTGTCTGTACCGTTTCCTTCCTGAAAATTGTAAAAAGAACCGCTGTGATGGTGATTTAAAAAATCAACCATAGGCATTATCTTGGGGGCAATCGAGTTATCGCCAGAGCCCTGATCCCTGAAGCCTTCTTCTCCTGAATGTGTATCTTTATGTCCGAGTGTGCGGCTTTTTAAATAGGTTTCGCACAGAATTTTATTTTCTTCGCCCGGTGATGTTATCTTGCCTGCTGTAAACGCGAGAAATCTTTTCTGATTCTGGTTCATCGTACGGCTTTCGAGCAGTCTGGCCAGAAGATCCGGTGCCTTGCGGAAGGTAAACCAGCAGCTGGTCTCCCTATGCAGTTTGACTTTCCCGGTCAGATTATAAAGCTCGATCATACATTGTGAGATTTTATCCTGTATATCTGTCAGCGCCCCTTTTTCAGGTGTACATAAAATGTCATCATTTTTGACATGAAGTCCCATTTTATCAACAGGAAGCAGTAATGTGCTGCGTAGCGCCAGAATTGGTTTATCAGGATTTGAAAATCCTTCTTTTTCGATGCTCAGGGAGCCTGCTTCACATTTAATAGAGATCTCCGGATCAACCCACCCCCCATGATCTTCCATAATCTGTTGTAAATAGCGCAGGTTTTTTTGAATGGCTTCATTGTCGCTGATAATTTTCATACTGTTTTGATCCTGCTGGAGACTGTAAGGAGTCCTGTGTTGCGCATTGCGGATAATGATATATATTACCTGTTGTTACGCAAGATCCAAAATTGATATTTGAAAGGATAGATTTTCCGGTAATGCGTTCTTCCTCTGTATCCAAAGTTCCCGTATTGTCCGGAAAAAATGGGAAAACAATGATCCGGCTTTCTCTGGCAACGGCTCTGTTGATGCCCATTGCCGAAACAGCTTGGGCACAACTTGCTGTGAATTGTACACAGGCTTTGCGTTTTGCAACAATAGCGGCTTGCGGCGGCGGCGGCACTTTAAGAGTGACGGCCAAATCTGGCAAAACAACGGATCTTGGCTGTATTATTCCTCTGGGGGCGGCAAAGCGTGCTGTCTGTACGGTAAAATCTTTTGCAACAAGTGGAAGTCTTCAGGTCAAGGTGACGGCCAAATCCATGAAAATCGGCGGGCCTGCCAGTATGTCTGTTAAAAATTTCAATATCGGAACAGCGGCGGGTGGGCCTACGAAAACTTATGCCTCTGTTTCTCTGACTGCAACGCCGTTGACGTTTGGTGTTGGCGGAAGCCGGCTGGCAACAGGCGGCCAGACGACTGGAAATTATAGTGGCCAGCTTGTGATGACCGTTATGTTTACCCCTTAGACTGAAGAATGAGGAGAATAAAATGGGAAGAGTACAAATATCGAGGAATAATTTGCGGGTGAATATAGGCGCTTTTGCCTTGTCCGTATTTTTATTTGCAAGTGCGTTACTGGGTGGCGTGGCACCTTCCCATGCGTTTCTCATTCTGGATAACATGGTTTTTATCGGGACAAAATCAGGGGCGGCTGTTTTTAAAATCAAGAATACCGGTGACGAACCGGAGGCCTATCGTCTTGAATGGACGCAATTGCGTATGAAAGAAAAAGGCGGCAAGGAAAAGGTGGCGCAGGGGGAAACTATTCCGGGTGTTATGGCCGCTGATTCCTATATGTATGTTGCCCCGCGCCGGATTATGCTGATGCCCGGACAGGTGCAGCATGTGCGTTTTATGGTGCGCCGTACTGAAAATATGGCATCGGGAGAATATCGTTCCTATATTGTGTTCCAGCCCGAAGAGATTCCGCCGACGTTTAATCCGGAGGAAGCGACCAGTAACAGTGTTCCGGCACCCGGAAAAGCGGTGGCACAAATATCAATGTTAACAGGGTACCGTATTCCGGTTTTCTTTTTGCATGGTGATACAATACTGGATGTGTCTGTAAAAGATGCGGTATTGGGCAGGGATAAGAGCGGGGCGCCCCTTTTAAATTTCACTTTTGTGCGGGAAGGCACTAGATCGGCTTTGGGCGGGCTGACTGTTCACTGTACGACCGGTGATAAAGAAGTTAAAATTTCGAGCGGAGAAATAAGGATTTTTACCGAGCTGGAATCGCGCCGCTATTCCTATCTGTTAAAAAATATGCCGGAGGATTGTGTGAATATAACGCTGGATTATTTACCGCAGTCTCTTGATCCTGATTATAATGGGATGGCGATGAGACTGGCAGAAATACCGGCAGGATGAATATTGTTAATATCAAGGGGGAGCTACTTATAATGTCAAAGAAAATCTGTTTGTTCGGGGCTGTTTTGTGTGCCTTTACATTAACAGGATGTCTGAGCCGCGAGCAGGCCGATAGCAGGCTTTCGAAGGCTTGTGTGGCGGCTGTAAATGTTTTTCTTGATGAGACGCAAAAGATTGAAACATTAAAAGGTGCCGATTTCTCGGCCTCTCCAGAAGGCCCTGATTTTCGTCATGTCACGATTCATACTGTAATAATGGATGGATGGCTTGAAACGGAAAATGATTATGAGTGTGTTTTTCAGGAAGGTTTTGGTTTCCTGAATTCTGGCTATACGGCTTCCATTTATCAGGTTCATGTGGGTGATGATATTTATGGCAGCGCAGGCGGACAGATTCAGGGGGATGCACAGGATCACCTTAAATTAAATGAGGCTGTGCGTAAGTCACTCTATGGAAAATAATTGTTATAAAATTACAAAAACAGTATTTTTTGTATATTTTAAATTCAATATTTGACTCTATATTAGAATTTTGTTAATATGAATTTAATTGGAAGTTAATGAAGTCTTAAGAAAGAGAGGTGCAATATGATTATTCTTAATACTGTAGATATTGAACACTTCATGAATGCCGGTTCTAGGGGTGATGTCTGGAGGAGTGGCCGGAATGCGGAAACTTTTAATCAGGCAACGCGCCGTATTGTTGATATGAGTTCTGCTAATGATCGTAAACCCGGTGTTTTGGGTTACACCCGATAAAGTACTTTATCGGTCAGTTTTCCGGGCTTTCTTTTCCACTCGATGTCTTTTTATTCTCGGTTTTTTCCTGTTCTGTACCCGCCTCTTTATCGTCTTGAGGCGCTGTTCTGCTTTCCAGGCAGTCCAGAACCCAGACATCATAAATTGGATGATCCATGGAGGAAAGCGCAGGAGACGAGGCAAACATCCAGCCACTGAAAATCCATTGTGGTTTGTCTTTTGCAGTGACTTCCCAAATTTGTACAAATGCGGCTGATTCCGGTTTTTCAATCGAGGGTGTTTTGCGGCAGGCCTGAATTTTAATATAAAGCGGGCCAAATTTAAGGGTGCTGCCAACGGCGGCCTCAAACGTCATGGTTCGTGCGGTCACTTTATCGAGCGATTGCAATTTGACAACCGGAAGATCTGTCATCTCGGCAAAAGAAAAAGAGGCTCCCACCGGAAAGGATAGCAGGAACAGAAGAATAACGAGAAGATTACTCCGTTTTTTCATCGGCGCCCTGCATACTGAAGATGAACTGGCCAAGAAGCTGTTCCAGATTTTGCGGTGCCTGTGTATAGGGAACGCGGCCGCCGGCAGGAATGATTTCTTCTGACGCGCCGGGCTCCAGTGCCAGATATTTACCACCAAGAAGGCTTTCGCTGCTGATGAGGGCTGCGGTATCCTCCGGTAACCGGATCGAAGGTTCTATACTCATTTTAACCCGTGCCAGATAGGTTTCTGAATCCAGCATGACGTTTGTGACAGAGCCCACTTTTACGCCGCTGATCTGAACATCATCCCCTACGGCAAGACCGCCAATGCCTGAAAAATCAGCCGTAATTTCGTAGCCACTGATTTTTTTTACATCAGCCGTTTTATAGCCGTAAAAAAGAAAAATTCCGGCCATAAGGAGAACCACGGCTCCAAGAACAGTCTCGATAACGCTGCGCTTCATGTCAATTCCTTTTTCTCTGGAGTGTCATTTCAAATAATTATTCCGGCGGTGTCCAGGCTTCATAATCTCCTGTGGCGGCAGGGCGCTGGCCATTTTTTAAATGGTGACCTGGTGGTCTGTAAGCCAGAGTCGTGCCTGTCATGTTGTGCCGATGGGGTTTTTGCCAGTCTCTGCGGTATGATTCCGGAGTCTCTGTCGGAACGTCATTGGTCTGGTGGTGCAGCCAGCCATGCCATTCCGGTGGTACGGCAGAGGCTTGCGGTTCATTTTTATAGATAACCCAGCGGCGGTCATGCTTATACCCCGTTCTTGGTTTCGCACGATAATATTGATTACCGGAAGAATCGGTTCCTATTTTTTTGCCGCCGCCCAGCATCGTCACCAGTGTAATATGGACGGGAGAAAGTACGCCAAGAAAATTTAATAGACCCATCACGATATTCCCCATAAAATTACTCTCTACAGAAATGCCGTAAACTGGCACAGGAATCAAGTGCCAAGGATATGAATATGTTTTTTAAACAAAATTTTTGCTGTTTTCTGCTGTCATTTTTGGTTTTCACATCTCCGCAACAGGTTTTGTCACGGGAAATAACGCCCTCCTGCACGCTGGCTGCGCGTGTATTTGGTAAAGAAATCTGTTTAAACGATGTTGCGATCGAGCAGGAACAGATTGATTCCATAAAAAAAGAATCCGGCGATCAGGGACTTGATTCCGGGGAGGCCTTAAGGGAAAAAACTCTCGAGCGCCTTAAGGAAAAAATCTGGAATGTGGCGCTATCCCATAAATTTTCTTCCGACATTCTGGAGC
This sequence comes from Alphaproteobacteria bacterium CG_4_9_14_3_um_filter_47_13, assembly GCA_002789675.1. Classification (GTDB taxonomy): domain Bacteria; phylum Pseudomonadota; class Alphaproteobacteria; order Micavibrionales; family Micavibrionaceae; genus UM-FILTER-47-13. Next base: position 16,290 of record PFTR01000108.1, read on the forward strand.
CGACAGCAGAGGAGCTGGATCTCTATAATAAGGCAATGAAAAATTCTCTTGAAGAGAATTACCGGAAAAATAGACAGACAGCCGAAAAAGTGGAAAAGATGCTGGCGCAGGGGCGCTATAACGGGCAGGAAAAAATTAAACTGGCCAATCTTCTGCAGACGCTTGAAACCAGCATTTCTTTTTATGAGGAACGGGAAAATTATAAACAGGATATGCCGCAGGAGTTCCATGACATGGTTCTGGAGGCAGAACGCGGTCTTGCGCAAACCATGATTGCGCAATGGAAAGCCGATAAAGCGCTCTGGGATGCCTATGGCGGGCGGGTGATTTTTCAGCAGGGCGCGCTGGAGCCTGTCGATGCATATAAAAAATTTATGGCCTATATCCGTCAGGAAGGAAAACTTGAAATTCCCGATCCGCAATTCGGTGATGTGTTCGGGATCATGGAGCGTTATATCGCCAGCAATAATAATGTGTATCTCGCGCCCGATGATCCGGCGGTGACGGATTATTTCAGCAGCCTGTCACACAGTATCGTTCCATAGCCATGCCGCGCCGCGAACACCGGAAGAATCACCAAAACGGGGGGGGAGCAAGGCTGTTTCAACAGTATCCGAAATAATATATTTCTTCCAGATTTTCGGGATTTCTTTATAAAGCTGCGTGACATTGCTCATTCCTCCGCCCAGAACAATGACATCGGGATCAAAAATATTAATCACGCCGGCAAGACCGCGTGCCAGACGATCCATATAACGTGCCAGCGCCTCCGTGGCATCTTTTTCACCTTTATGGGCTGCGGCGATAATATCATGGGTTGAAAGTTCGGTTCCTGTGACGCGGCGGTAATCATTTTTAAATCCCGGCCCTGAAATCCATGTTTCAAGGCAGCCATGCCGCCCGCAATAACAGAAAGGCCCCGGCCATTCCGCCAGATTTTCATGATCGGTATAATAGGCAAGATTCTGTCCGCTTTCTCCCTCGCCATAGAGAACCCGCCCTGTTCCCTGCGAATCATGTTTACCAAAGAAAGCAGGGATTTTCCCCTTGGCCGGAAGATAGCTTTTCGGATAAGGAAGCGGATTATGCCCCCATTCTCCGCCAATACCGTTGAGTCCGCGCAAAGGCTTGCCATCAATGACAAGGCCGCCGCCGCATCCTGTGCCGATAATAACGCCGAACACGGTATGCTTTCCACTTGCTGCGCCGTCTGTGGCCTCTGAAACGGTAAAGCAGTTGGCATCATTCTGGATGCGCACCGGACGTTCCAGTGCTTCTTCCAGATCCTTGTCCAGCGGCTGGCCATTCAGCATCGTCGAATTGGCATTTTTCACAAGTCCGGTCACTTCCGAAACGGTTCCCGGAATGCCAATCCCGACAGACCCTTCCTGGCCAAGCGTTTCCTCGGCACGCTCCACCAGCATCTTGATATTGCGGACAGTGGCCTGATAATCCCCGCCCTGTGTTGGCACGCGCTGACGGTACAGCTCCTTGCCGTTTTCCTTATGAAGACAGATAATCTCCGTCTTCGTTCCGCCGAGATCTATTCCGATGCGCATGATTATTTTCTATCTGTTAATATTCTATTTTCTTACAGGGTCTAATTTAGAAACATTCATATCTTTATTTGTTATCAGAGATGATCCGGTAAAAATAGGGGTGCTGGCCAGATTTTTGATTATTTCAGGGCTATTGCTTTCCCCAGTCCCTGTTATCGCTCTCACCAATTTTATATCGGGTCATCTTATTGTTTCCTTTGGGAATGATAAGATCTTCATCATATATTTAGATCGGAGCAGGAAGTGTTAGAATGTCTTTACAAAACTTCATAAGTTCTGCCCGTTTCATAGGATAATAGAGGCCATTATGTGTTGCCTGTATTTGTTCGGCTTCATTTTTATCCAATGGCATATTTTCATCCGTAATCTGAATAACGGTCATTCCTGCTGCCATTCCTGCACGAACTCCGGTTTTGCTATCTTCCAGAACCAGACATTCTGCAGGTGTGATTTCAATAAATTCTTCTCCTTGCTCCTGTTTTTTTTGTTTTAGAATTTCATTCACACGGCGTAATGCTTCAAGATAGGGGTCTGGATGAGGTTTTGCTCTGAGGCCTGCGTCTCTTAATGCATCTCTGAATAAGGATGTAATAAAATCCTTTTCTTGATAGCCAGCATAACTCAGACTTGCTGTAGCGTCCCCGGTAACAGAGTTTGAAACAACAGCAACTTCAAGGTTCTTTTCTTTGAAATATTTTATAGATTTATCAACTTCGGGAAGTTTTTTAACTTCGGCAATTCTGTTGATTTTTTCATTCAAACATGCGCGCTCGAAGCTGGAGGCTGTATTAAAAACCTGTTTTAACTCCGGTTTTTCTTTTACAAGCAGCTCCCATATTATAGCATCTCCTTGACCGGTAAGAAAATCCCAGTCATTTTTCTGTATGCTATAGCCGCCAATACGCGCTACTGTCTCAATTGCTTTTCTATTGCGTGGTTCACTATCAACAATCGTGCCATCAACATCATATAGTGCCAGTCTATATTGCCGTTCTATTTGCATAAATTGTATCCTTGTTATTGTTAAAGAGATGGACGGAATAAACCATAAAAATAATTTTATGGCTATAAAAATTTATTGTAGTGGGTATTTTTGATATGAATTCAGATTTTATTTTTGTGGCTTACAAAAAAAAGTAATAAAGAGATGATCCATTTTTATTGGATATCTCTTTACAAAAGAGTAAAGTTTGCCCATTCTTAATTATAATCACCATATTTTAAGAAAATAAAAGCATGAAAATTACCTTTGATGTTGATTGTACACCCGCCGAGGCGCGCCAGTTTCTCGGGTTGCCGGATATTGTGCCGTTGCAGGAGCGCATGATGAAAGAACTTGAAGAAAAGATGCTTGAAAATATGCGCACGCTTGATGCCGAAACATTGATGAAAACATGGATGCCACTGGGGCTGGAGAGTCTGGGCGATCTTCAGAAAATGTTCTGGGCGCAGATGGGCGTGAATCCCGCAGGCTCTGCAGCGCCCTTTTCCGGAAAAAGCAGCGGAAAAAAAGAGTGATCAACGAGACAATCTATGCCCTTGCCAGCGGCGCCGGGAAAAGCGGGGTGGCCGTGATTCGCGTTTCTGGCGAAAAGTCACGTGAAACTGTAAAAAATATTTGTGATATCAATGAGATAGAGTCTAGAAAGATTTATTATCGTGCTTTGATCGATCCTGTTTCACGTGAAACAATTGATCGTGGTGTGGTGATTTTCTTTCAAAATCCGAAAAGCTTTACCGGCGAGGATATCGCCGAGTTTCATGTTCATGGCAGTCCTGCAATTATTCGCCAGATGCTGGCGGTTCTGGCGGCGCAATCCGGTTGCCGTCTGGCGCAGCCCGGTGAATTTACCCGCCGTGCCTTTGAAAATGGCAAACTTGACCTGACGGAGGCCGAGGCCATTGCTGATTTGATTAATGCGGAAACAGTTCTGCAAAAATCACAGGCTTTGTCCCAGCTTGAGGGCCATCTTTCCAGAGTTTACGAAAATTGGGCGCAAACGCTGAAAAAAGCTCTTGCGCATCTGGAGGCTGATCTGGAATTTCCCGATGAAGATATGCCGGAGGGTGTGGCTCCTGCCCTTCTGGATACGCTTCAAACCCTTCAAATAGAGATTGCCGCGCATTTGAATGATAATAAGCGCGGGGAACGTCTGCGTGACGGTATCCGCATTGCTGTAATGGGGGCGCCAAACGCTGGAAAGTCTTCATTGGTGAATGCTCTGGCAAAGCGCGATATTGCGATTGTTTCCGAACAGGCCGGCACGACCCGCGATGTGATCGAAGTACATCTTGATCTTGGCGGATATCCCGTTATTCTGGCAGATACGGCGGGATTGCGCCCCGATCAGCTCTCGGGAACGGCGCAGGATGCGATCGAGAGCGAGGGCATCCGCAGGGCGCTGGAGCGTGCGCAGCAGGCGGATATCCGTCTTCTGCTTTTTGATGCGACAGTGCTGCCACAGCAGGATTCCCATACAAAAGCCCTGATCAATGAAAATGCGTTGATTCTTTATAATAAAAAAGATGCCTTTCTGGGGGCGCCGCCGCCCGGAGCATTGATGATTTCGGCCAAATCCGGCGACGGCCTTGATGATTTTCTGGTGATGCTTATCGCGCATATTGAAAAACTGATGGGCAGGCGTGAAACGCCTTCCCTAACCCGCGCCCGCCATCGTGAAGCGCTTGTGGCCTGCCATGAAGCTCTGGGGCGCGCCCTGACCGCGCCTTTACCGGAACTTACCGCCGAAGACACCCGCCTTGCCATCCGCGCCCTCGGTTCTATCACAGGCCATGTTGATGTCGAGGATCTCCTTGATGTCATTTTCCGTGATTTCTGTATCGGAAAATAAAGAAATTTTTCAATTTTCTGGCAATTTCACCTGAATTCAGGCTATATAATGCCCTATGAATAATCACTTTGACATTATTGTTGTGGGCGGTGGTCATGCGGGATGCGAAGCAGCTGCAGCAGCGGCGCGGATGGGCGCAAAAACCGCGCTTTTGACGCACCGGCTGGATACAATTGGCGCGATGTCCTGCAATCCTGCGATTGGCGGGCTGGGCAAAGGTCATCTGGTACGCGAGATTGACGCGCTGGACGGGGTAATGGGGCGTGTAATTGATCAGGCAGGGATTCAGTACCGGATGCTTAATGCCTCCAAAGGCCCCGCTGTGCGCGGTCCCCGGGCGCAGGCGGATCGTAAATTATACAAAAAAGCCATGCAGGATATTCTTTCCGCCTATCCCGATTTGACTCTTGTCGAAGGTGGCGCGGATGATCTGGTTCTGGATCGGAATGGCGCGATTGCGGGGCTAAAAACGCTGGAGGGGAGCGAGTTCCGCTGCAAAGCCGTGGTCTTGACGACAGGAACATTTCTGCGCGGCCTCATTCATCGCGGCGAGGAGAAAATTCCGGCGGGTCGTGTCGGGGAGGCGCCGACAATTGGTCTTGCCAGGACACTGGAACGGCTCGGTTTTCCTCTTGGCAGGTTAAAAACCGGTACGCCGGCACGGCTTGATGGGCGAACCATTAATTGGGCTGTACTGGAAGAACAAAAGGGAGATGATCCGGCACTGCCTTTTTCCTTTATGAATACAAGGATTACTGTACCGCAAATTTCATGCCATATCACCTATACCACTGATATTACTCATAAAATCATTGCCGATAATATCAATCGGGCGCCCATGTATTCGGGGCAGATTTCCGGTATCGGTCCCCGTTACTGCCCTTCAATCGAAGATAAGATCATGCGGTTTCAGGATAAGGAGCGGCACCAGATTTTTCTGGAGCCGGAAGGGCTTGATGACCATACTGTTTATCCGAATGGAATTTCAACGTCACTGCCTGTCGATGTACAGGAAGCTTTTCTGAAAACGATTCCCGGTCTTGAAAATGCGGCTGTTCTGGAGTGGGGTTATGCGATTGAATATGATTATTGTGATCCGCGTGATCTGAAGCAAACGCTGGAATCCCGCCGTATTTCGGGACTTTATCTCGCCGGACAGATTAACGGCACGACAGGGTATGAGGAAGCCGCCGCGCAGGGGTTAATGGCGGGACTTAATGCCGCGATTCAGGCGGGCGGCGAAAATGTTTCACGTGAAACAATTCCCTTTGTACTGGATCGCGCTGAAGCCTATATCGGGGTTCTGATTGATGATCTGGTGACACGCGGTGCGCCGGAACCTTACCGGATGTTTACCAGCCGCGCCGAATATAGATTACGCCTCCGTGCCGATAATGCCGACCAGCGTTTGACAGAAAAGGGGCTGGCGCTTGGCTGTATTTCTGCATCACGGCGCAAGGTTTGGAAAAAAAAATCAGCCGCGCTTGCCGCAATGCGTGACCGTATCCGTACTCTGGAAGCAACGCCAAATGCTCTTGAAAATCAAGGGGTTCATATAAACAAGGATGGTATCCGCCGGAGCGCTTTTACCTTATTGGGGCATGCCGCTATAGACTGGGCAACGCTTTGCCGGATTTGGCCGGAACTGGAGGAATGTGATCCTGTCATCCGCGAGCAGATGGAGTGTGACGCGCTCTATGCCGGTTATATGGAGCGCCATGATGCTGATATTGCCGCCTTTCGCAAGGATGAGGGGCTGCTTCTTCCCGAGAATTTTGATTATAGCCGTGTCGGCAGTCTGTCTAATGAAATCCGGCAAAAGCTGGAGCGTGTCCGGCCTGCAACATTGGGTGCTGCAGGCCGGATCCCCGGTGTCACACCGGCGGCCATGGTGGCGCTTCTGCGTTTTGTGAAACGCGGGGATGAAAGAAAAAATGTTGCCTGATTCTTTGGAGAAAGAAATACAGGAAAAACTGGATCTCTATGAGCAGCTTTTGCGCAAGTGGCAGAAATCCCTTAATCTGGTAAGTAATGCCAGTCTTGAGGATGCACGGGTGCGGCATTTCGAGGATTCCATGCAGCTTGCCGTTTTTATCCCGCAGCAATCTGTTTTGTTTGATATTGGCTCTGGCGCAGGGTTTCCAGGGCTTGTGCTGGCAATGATCCGGCCTGATCTGGCGGTGACCCTGATAGAATCTGATACAAAGAAATGCACATTTTTATCCACTGTTTCACGTGAAACAGTGACTCCTGTAACAATAATAAATCAACGTCTTGAAAATGTTTCACGTGAAACAATCCCCGATATTATCACGGCAAGGGCGCTGGCCTCTCTGGATAAATTACTGGATTATTGCCTCCCCTGGGCGCAGGAAAATCCGGCTTTGACACTGCTTTTTCTCAAGGGGGAAAAGGCAGAGGAGGAAATAAAACTGGCAAAAATACGTTATGAATTCGATGTCCTGTGTTTTCCTGGTAAAACAGGAGACGGTGCTGTTGTCCAGATTAATAATTTGTCCGGAAAATAGGTTTTATACGGTCTTTTAAAGAGTTGTGGCTATTTTATAGTTTCTGTTGATTTTCTCCTGATAAGCCGCCATGATGGAAACGTCCCGGACACTTTAAAATATAGAGTATAATCTCATGACTTATGATGTTCCACCTCATCCTCTTTCCTCCAGAAATGATAGAAAATCGGCTTCTGCGCTCCCGATCTCCCGTATTCCGCGTATTTTTGCGGTTGCAAATCAGAAAGGCGGTGTTGGCAAGACAACAACATCCATTAATCTGGCCACAGCCATGAGTGCTGTGGGAAAAAGAGTTCTTCTGGTCGATCTTGATCCGCAGGGAAATGCCTCGACGGGATTGGGGGTGAAGCGCGCTGATCTTCGTAAAAGTATGTATGATGTCCTGTTCGGTGAAGCGCATGTTCAGGATGTGATCCAGCAGACAAAGGTTCCCGGTCTTTCTGTCGCGCCCTCATCGGTGCATTTGTCCGGCGCGGAAATCGAGTTGGTGACGGCAGAGCGCCGCGAGCATCGTTTGCGCGAAGCGCTGCGTGTGTCGCTTCCTTATGATTATATTATCATGGATTGCCCGCCTTCACTGAATTTATTGACTTTAAACGCGCTGGTGACAGCAGATTCTGTTGTGGTGCCGTTGCAGTGCGAGTTTTACGCGCTGGAGGGGTTGAGTCATCTTGTGAAAACGATTGAGCGCGTCAAAAAACATTATAATCCGGTTCTGGGGATTCATGGTGTTGTTTTGACGATGTATGATAAGCGTAATAATCTGTCCGGTATGGTCGCCAGCGATGTGCGCAGCCATTTCGGGGACAAGGTTTATAAAACCGTTATTCCGCGTAATGTTCGTGTTTCTGAAGCGCCGTCCTACGGGCTTCCGGCGATTGTTTATGATATGGCGTGCCCTGGCGCGCAGGCTTATATCCATTTGGCAGGAGAGATTTTAAAGCGCGAGCGCAGTTTGATGCAAGCCATTGATAGGGCTGCATAAAATTAACATGAGAGAAGGCTTTTCCATGAATGAACGAGATGAAAACGATGTTCCTGATCCCAAAAAACGCGGTCTCGGGCGGGGGCTGAATGCTTTATTCGGGGATGAGGAGGAAGATCTTCCCTCGTCACCTTCCGGAGAAAGCCCGTCTCTTGCGGGAACAAGGCAAATGATGGTCGGCGTTGACCAGCTCGAGGCCGGCTCTTATCAGCCGCGCCGGACATTTACCAAAGAAAGCCTTTCCGAACTTTCCGAATCCATTACTATTTTCGGGGTGTTGCAGCCTTTGATCGTGCGCAAAAAGTCGGGCTTTGACGGGATGTACGAAATTATCGCGGGGGAGCGCCGCTGGCGTGCCGCGCAGCAGGCACAAATCCATGAAGTACCTGTTATTGTTAAAAAACTTTCGGATCAGCAGGCGCTCGAGATTGCCCTGATTGAAAATCTACAGCGCGAGGATCTTAATCCGGTGGAGGAAGCCCAGGGGTATCGCCGTTTGATGGAAGAATTCGGTCATACGCAAGAAAAGGCGGCCAAGGTTCTTGGTAAAAGCCGTAGCCATGTCGCCAATACACTTCGTTTGCTGAATCTGCCGCGCCGCGTATTGGATATGATTACGGACGGGACTCTGAGTGCCGGACATGCCCGGACGCTGATTACGGCCAAAAATCCTGAAGAGCTTGCCGATATGATTGCGAATCAGGGGCTTAGTGTCCGTGATGCTGAAAAATTAACAGCAGAAAAAAGCGGACGGACTGCCACGAAAGCAAAGGCTAGGCCGGAAAAAGATGTGAATACGATCGCACTGGAGGAAGAGCTTGCGAATAGTCTTGGTATGAAGGTTCTTATTGATATGCATAAGGATGGTCAGGGGGGGCGGAGCGGCTCTTTAAAAGTAAGTTTCAAGACTCTGGATGATCTGGACGATCTTTTGCGACGATTGTCACATCGCGGGTAGAGCGGATAGGTATTGTCAGGCAATTGACGGCGTACCCTAAAATAAGTAGGTTTTTAACAGACGTAATTTTTTGAAATGAATTCTATCTAAAACAAGGGAGATGATATTATGAGTCAAGCGGCTGAAAAACTGGATGTACCCATGGAAATTTTTGAACCTTCCGCCGATATTGCTAAAAATGCGCATGTCAATGCGGCGCAATATGAGACGCTTTATAGGCGCTCGGTCTCTGATCCTGAAGGATTCTGGGGAGAAATGGCCAAACGGCTTGACTGGTTTAAAACACCAACCATTATCAAGAATACAAATTTTAAAGCCGATGAACTATCCATCAAATGGTATGAGGACGGCGTTTTAAACGCGGCCTATAACTGTATTGACCGCCATTTACCGTCACGTGCCAACCAGACGGCGATTATCTGGGAGGGTGATGATCCTTCTATTGATAAAAAAATTACCTATAGCGAGCTTAAAGATGAAGTCAGCCGCCTTGCCAATGCCCTGAAGGCGCGTGGCGTTAAAAAAGGGGATCGTGTAACAATTTATATGCCGATGGTTCCCGAGGCCGCTTTTGCAATGCTGGCCTGCGCCCGTATTGGTGCTGTGCATTCTGTTGTTTTTGGTGGTTTTTCTCCGGAATCTCTAAAAGGGCGCATTCAGGATTGTGAATCCGAGGTTATTATTACAGCCGATGAAGGTGTTCGTGGTGGTAAAATGATACCCCTTAAGCGTAATGTGGATGAGGCTCTGAAATCCTGTCCTGATGTTAAAACTGTTCTGGTGCTGGAACATACGGGCGGCTCTATAAATTGGGATGAATCACGGGATGTCTGGTGGCATGAGCTGGTGGACGAGCAGAGTAGCGAATGTCCCTGCGCGGAAATGAATGCGGAAGACCCGCTGTTTATTCTTTATACGTCAGGTTCCACCGGAAAGCCGAAAGGGGTTCTCCATACAACAGGCGGTTATCTGGTTTATACGGCGATGACCCATGAACTGGTTTTTGATTATAAAGACGGAGAAATTTACTGGTGTACGGCGGATGTGGGCTGGGTGACGGGGCATTCTTATATTCTTTATGGCCCGCTTGCCAATGGCGCAACAACACTGATGTTTGAAGGTGTTCCGAATTATCCGGATTATTCGCGCTTCTGGCAGGTTGTAGATAAGCATAAGGTCAATATTTTCTATACCGCACCGACAGCTATCCGGGCCTTGTTGCAGCAGGGAAACGACCCTGTTCTTGCGACGGATCGCCGTTCTCTGAGAGTTCTCGGGAGTGTTGGCGAACCGATTAATCACGAGGCATGGCTGTGGTATCAGAAAGTTGTGGGGCAGGAGCGCTGCCCTGTTGTGGATACATGGTGGCAGACAGAAACGGGCGGAATTCTGATTTCTCCACTTCCCGGGGCGACGGCGACAAAGCCCGGGAGCGCGACAAAACCGTTTTTCGGGGTTCAGCCTGCGATTGTCGATACTGACGGGAAAGTTCTGGAAGGCGCTTGTGAGGGGGCGCTTGTGCTGCTTGATAGCTGGCCGGGGCAGATGCGCACGGTTTACAGGGATCACAACCGTTTTGCCATGACCTATTTTACCCATTTTCCGGGAATGTATTTTACAGGAGATGGCTGCCGCCGTGATAAGGATGGCTATTACTGGATTACCGGACGGATTGATGATGTGATTAATGTGTCCGGTCATCGTCTGGGAACGGCGGAGATTGAAAGCGCGATTAATGAGCATGCGCTTGTGGCCGAGAGTGCTGTTGTCGGATTTCCTCATGATATTAAGGGACAGGGTATTTATGCTTATGTCATTCTCAATCATGGCGTACAGGCGGACGAAACGCTTCGCAAGGAGATTGTTGCGACAGTGCGCCGGATTATTGGCCCGATTGCAACGCCGGATTCGATCCAGTTTACCGCCGGATTGCCAAAAACACGTTCCGGAAAAATCATGCGCCGGATTCTGCGAAAAATTGCCGCGCATGAGGAGAGTACGATTGGTGATACGTCAACACTTGCCGAACCTTCGATTGTCGAGAGCCTGATAAAAAACAGGGTTTAAGCTGCTTACGGTTATAAAGTCTGGACTTGCCCGGGTTCATAGGCCATTCTGGCTTTTATGGAACGATTGGCAGTACAGATGAACGAATCAGATCACAACGCTCAGGAGAGCGGAAATGACGAGCTTTATCTCGTCGATGGCTCCGGCTTTATCTTTCGGGCTTATTACGCAATGGCGTATAATCGCAGTGGCCCTGCGATGACCAATCCCAAAGGCGAGCCGGTAAGCGCTGTGTTCGTGTTTGTCAATATGCTGCTAAAATTGCTTAATGACTATCACGCGCCTTATATGGCGGTGATTTTTGATGCGGCGCGGGTCAATTTCCGGAATGATATTTATCCTGCCTATAAAGCCAACCGCGACGAGACACCGGAAGATCTGATCCCGCAATTTCCTTTAGTACACGCTGCAACGGCGGCTTTTGATATCCCCGCTATCCAGCTCGAGGGCTTTGAGGCCGATGATCTGATTGCGGCCTATACCAGGCTTGCCAGAGCGCAGGGCAAAAAAGTGGTGATTGTGTCTTCTGACAAGGATCTGATGCAGCTTGTTGATGAAGATGTCCGGATGCTGGATCCGATGAAGGGGCACTTTATCGGGGTTGCCGAGGTCATGGAAAAATTTGGCGTGATGCCGGACAGGGTTGTTGATGTGCAGGCGCTGGCCGGTGATGCAACCGATAATGTTCCTGGCGTGCCGGGTATTGGTATAAAAACGGCAGCGCAGCTTATCAATGAATATGGCAGCCTTGAAGCGTTGCTGGCGCGTGCCCACGAGATTAAACAACCCAAAAGACGGGCGGCTCTGGTTGACAATGCGGAGCTGGCGCGTATTTCTAAAAGGCTTGTTCGCCTTGACGAGAATGCGCCTGTACCTGTGGCACTGGAGGATCTGAAAACCCATGATCCTGAAAGACCCGCCTTAAGGATGTTTTTGCAGGAGCAGGGATTTAAATCCATTTTGACGCGGTTGGGGATGGGGGGCGCTGTGGCTTCTTCTGTTTTAACGACCGGGGAGAAAGAAGGTGAAGCCAAAGGATCTGAAGAAGCCCGGGAACCTGATTTCCCTCCCGCATCAATGAATCGATATATCCTGATTAATAGAATTGATATTCTCAAGCAATGGATAGACAGGGCTTATGAAACAGGTTTTCTGGCGATTGATACCGAGACAACCGGTTTGACACCTGCCAAAGCCACGCTTGTCGGGATTTGCCTGAGTGCTGAAATTGGCGAAGGCGCTTATATTCCGCTCGGTCATAAGGAGAAAATTGATCTGCTGGGCGGTGATGCGGGTGATCTGGAACAATTACCGCTGGACGAGGTTCTTGCGCTTTTAAAACCTGTGCTGGAAGATGACAGCGTTCTGAAAATCGGGCACAACATGAAATATGACTGGCAGATGCTGGCAAAACACGGCATTCACATGCATCCCTGTGACGATACGATGCTGTTGTCTTATGTGCTGGATGGTACTGAACACGGTCATGGGATGGACGCCCTGTCAGAGCTGTTCTGTGGCCATACACCGATCAAATATGAAGATGTGGCCGGAAAAGGCAAGAATGCCGTTACTTTTGACTATGTGCCGCTGGAAAAGGCGCTGGACTATGCTGCCGAGGATGCGGAAATTACGCTGCGGCTGCATAAAATTCTGAAATCCCGATTGGCGCAGGAAAAGATGACCGCTGTTTACGAGGATATCGAGCGTCCCCTGATTCCGGTGATCGCCGAAATGGAGCTGGCGGGAATCAGGGTGGATGCTGCATTTTTGAAAAATATGAGCAGCGAGTTCGGAAAAAAGCTGGCGTTGCTTGAAGAGGAGATTCACAAGCTGGCCGGACATAAGTTTAATGTGGCGTCCCCAAAACAGATGGGAGAGGTTCTGTTCGGAGAGCTGGGCATTGATGGTGGCAAAAAAACCAAAACGGGGGATTGGTCAACGGCTGTGGATGTGCTGGAAAAACTTTCAGCACAAGGTCATGAAATTGTTGATAAAATTCTGGAGTGGCGGCAGCTCTCAAAGCTTAAATCAACCTATACCGATGCGCTTCCCGAGCAGATCAATCCGGCAACAGGGCGGATTCATACAAGCTATCATATGACAGGAACCTCCACCGGGCGGCTGGCTTCCTCCGATCCAAATTTGCAGAATATTCCGATCCGCTCCGAAGAAGGCCGGAAAATCAGGGAGGCTTTTATTGCCGAAGAAGGGCATGTTTTGCTTTCGGTTGATTATTCGCAGGTTGAACTGCGTCTGGTGGCAGAGCTTGCCGGTGTGAAAGCACTCCAGAAGGCATTTCGCGAGGGTGTGGATATTCATGCGCTGACAGCCGCGCAGGTCTTCGGAGTGCCGCTTGACGCGGTAACACCGGAATTGCGGCGTCAGGCCAAAGCGGTTAATTTCGGGATTATTTACGGTATTTCCGGCTGGGGGCTGGCCAAACAGCTTGGCTGTAGTCCGGGAGAGGCCAGCGAGTTTATCCGCCGTTATCTGGCAAAATTCAGTGAAATTCAGGCTTATATGGAAGCCAGAAAGGAAGAGGCGCGGCAATATGGTTTTGTCCGGACGCTTTATGGCCGCAAATGTACGATTCCCAATATTCAGAACAAAATGCCCCATATCCGGAACGGGGCAGAGCGGCAGGCCATTAATGCGCCTTTGCAGGGAACCGCTGCGGATATTCTCAAACGTGCCATGGCACGGATGCCAGGGGCTTTGAAGGAAGCGGGCCTGAGCGCCAGAATGCTCTTGCAGGTGCATGACGAGCTGATTTTTGAAGTGCCGGAACATGAACTTGAAAAAACATCTGCCCTTGTCCGTGCGGTCATGGAGACTGTAGCGGCTTTGGAGGTGCCTTTAATCGCAGAAGCCGGATCCGGCAAAAACTGGGCGCAGGCGCATTAGAGATTTTTATTGAATCTGCCTCTTTAATCTATCCATGCAATACGCAGGATATTTGTCGATCCGGGCGTTCCAAAAGGAACGCCTGCGGTGAGAACAAAACGGTCTCCCTTTTTCGCCAGTTTATATTTTAACGCCATTTCTGCTGCCTTTTTTACCGCGCTGCCGGTATCGGTGACATCGGTAACATGGACAGCATGAACGCCATAAGACAGGCATAAACGCCGCGCCACCTCATTATTCTGGGTCAGGCACAGGATAGGCCGCGCCGGACGTTGCCGCGCCATTCGCAGGGTTGTTGAGCCTGATGTTGTGAAATTGACAATACAGGATGCATTGATATCGCGTGCTACATGATAGGCCGCCACGGTCAGGGCATCCGAAGAATCGGATTCGGTGATCAGATGATCGCCTTCTATAATACGCCGATACACAGGATCCTGTTCTGTACTGGCACAAATACGATCCATAATCGAAACAGCCTCAAGAGGATAGTGACCGGCGGCCGTTTCCGCCGATAACATGACAGCATCCGCGCCATCATAAACGGCTGTGGCAACATCTGAAGCCTCCGCCCGTGTTGGCGAAGGATTTTCAATCATTGATTCCAGCATCTGCGTTGCCACAATAATAGGCTTTCCGGCGTGGCGGACACGGCGGACAATGCGTTTTTGCACAGCGGGAACATCTTCGGGCGGTATTTCTACACCCAGATCACCCCGTGCCAGCATAATACCATCGACAAAATCCATGATTTCATCAAACCGCTCCAGTGCTGCCGGCTTTTCAATTTTGGCCATTAATGCCGCACGGCCTGCAATCAGTTTCTTTGCTTCGGCGACATCTTCGGGGCGCTGGACAAAGCTCAGCGCCACCCAGTCAACTCCCATATCAAGCGCGGCTTTCAAGTCCTTGCGGTCTTTGGAGGTCATCGCCGGAATGGGAAGCATGATACCGGGGATGTTGACTCCTTTATTATTGGATAGTCTGGTTCCGGCTGTGACTTTTGCGTCCAGATACTCTTTGCCTTTTTCTGTACTGCCTCCTGTAATCTCCATCCGTACCTTGCCGTCATCCATAAAGATATGATCGCCCTTTTTCAGGGCATGGATAATTTCGGGATGGGGAAGATGGACACGCGTTTGATCACCGGGCTCTGTATCAAGATCAAAGCGGAATTTCATATTTTTTTTCAGCTCGATCGCGCCATCCCTAAAGATCCCGACTCTTAATTTGGGTCCCTGCAGATCGGCAAGAGCGCAAACGGGCATGGAAAATTCCTGTTCCAGATTTCTGATGATGTCCAGATTGCGCTTATGATCTTCATGGCTGCCATGCGAAAAGTTCAGGCGGAAGACATCAACACCCGCAAGAAATAGTTTCCGGATCATTTCTGGCGTACGGGACGTAGGACCAAGAGTGGCAACAATTTTTGTTTGCCGGTTTCGTAGTATGGTTCTGGAGGGTTTTGCTGTCATCTCAAGAGAACTTTCCTGTTTCGTATCCAAAGAATATAAAGACTATAGCAGAAAATTATGCTTTGGCCATGCATTGCCTGACTTACGCAAAAAACTAGAACCGGCCGCGATGAAGCCTGCGCCTTTTGTGAAAGATTGCTGGTGCGGCTCCGGCAGTACGGCGGGGACTATAAAGCGTGTCCATAGAAATTACAGCCTGAATAAGCAATCCCACACGCGTAAAGAAGCTGGTCATTTGCGCGCAGCGGTGACGGAATTCCTTATAAAGAACGCCGCTATCCTTGCTGCCGCCCTGTTGTTTCAGTTTTTTAAGACGGGCGGCTGTTTTGCTGTTATAGAGCCCTTTTTGCTCGAAAAGACTGTACGCATCAGCCGCAAGAGCTTCAGACCACTGGTAGCCGTAAAATGACATTTCATAGCCTCCGCCGAAAATATGGCTGAAACTCGGGGAAATCATCTCGCCATATTGCGGTGACCACATGAAATCCTTCAGGACGCGTTTTTCAAAAGAGGCGACATTCTTGACTTTTCCGGCATTGGTTTCTGCCCATGCCAGATCAAGCCAGCCGCGACGGACATAGGCCATAACTCTACTGGCAGACATAAATACACGGCTTTCACGCAGTTTTTCTTTAATTTCATCCGGAAGTGTCTCGCCTGTCCGGTAATGGCGTGCCAAACGATCCAGTACCTCCGGTTCAAATGTCCAGTTTTCCTCGATTTGTGATGGAAATTCGAGGAAATCATGCTCGACATTGGTTCCGGCCTGACTTTGATAGCGAACTTTACTGAGAATATCATGGGTCGCATGTCCCATTTCATGGAACAGGGTCTGGATGTCGTCATGGCATAAAAGCGCTGGCGCATTCCGTGTCGGCTTTGAAAGCTTCATAACAATAATATTGACAGATTTGCACAATTTTCCCTGAAAAAGACCCTGACTGACAATCGGAACACTCCATGCCGTGCCAGCGGGTTTTTGATCCCGGGCAAATAAATCAAGGAATAAAACACCCATATGAGTGCCTGTTCGGGCATTAGTGACCTGAAACGCACGTACGTCCTTATGATAGACAGGATATTGGTCTGTTTCAATGAAATGCAGCCCATATAATTTTTTAAAATGCTCGAATGTACCTTTGAGAACAGTTTCCATTTCGAAATAGGGACGCAACTCTTCATTATCAAATCCCAGTATTTTCTTTTTCAAGCGCTCTTTTATGTAAGGCACATCCCAGGGCTGGAGATTTTTAATCCTGTACGTGTCATTTGCAAAATCTTTTAATTCCGCCATTTCTTTTTTGGCCTGTGGCAGAGCGATACGGCGCAGTAATTTAAGGAATTTTCCAACAGTGCCGGGTTTTAGCGCCATATGGGAACCGAGTTCCATGTCTGCCATTGAGCGGTAGCCGAGGATTCGTGCCCTTTTTTGATAAAGACGGTTAAGCGCAATAATTGTTTCACAGTTATTGTAGCGGCCTTTTGTGGCGCGTGTATGATAGGCACGGTACAGACGTTCCCGCGCTGTACGTTTATGGACGGATTCAATAAAAACGGCGTAGGTTTCCTCGTCCAGCGCAAACGCCCATTTCCCTTTATGGCCGTTTTCCTGTGCCTTGGTTGCAGCTTGTGTCCGCGCAAAGGCAGGCAGACCGTCAAGATCTTTGGGACGAGAGAAAACAACAAGCGTTTCGGTTTCGGCGCGTACCATGTTTTTCTGGCTGGTGATTTCCAGATCTGCAATCTGTTCCTGTAATTTATAGAACAGATCTTTATTCTGGTCTGAAAGTTTAATGCCGGAGTCGATGAACCCGTTCTCATAGGATTCGTGCAAATATTTTTGTGCACGGGTCAATTTGGTGTAACGGGCAGACTCTCGAACGGCAAGCAATCGCTGGTAGATTTTATCACTTCCGAATAATTTTTTATAATAATCGTGATATTGTCCGGAAATTTCGCGATAAAGCATTTCATACCGGATTTCTTCGTTTTTATTTCGCGGGATGATATTAAACAGAATTCCGGCAAAATAGCGTGCCAGTTCATCGCTATTTTCAAGCGCTTCGACCGTATTGATAAAACCCGGCTGGCGGTTGTTATCTATAATTTTCTGTAGATTTTCGTGTGCCAGATTCAGGGCATACTCAAATGCCGGAAGGACATGGCAGGGCTTTATCCTGTCCCAGGCAGGGACAAAATGAGTTTTTTCATAAAAATGAAAAAACGGGTTGCTTTTCAAGTGTTCGGGAGGAACCCCCAAATCCTTCATACCATATCTTCCCTATTTTCAAGTAATAACCAGTTATAGCCTTCAAGAGGCCTGACAGGCAAGACTCTTTTTATTTTGACATAATATTATCTTTGTTGCGTGTTTATTCGAAGGTTCCCGCTATAAAACGGATTTTTAGAATAAAATTATAAAATATCGCGTGCCGCAAATAGCGAAGATCATTGAGTCTTGAGGAAAAATATTCTACCGTTGCCAGTAATATTTGAATAAGGTAAAAAGATGGATGCAAATGTAAAAAAACCGGAACAGGGAACCTTGAATATCAAGAGTTTTTCTTTTGTTGACTATTTTCTGGATCCTTGCGCAGATCTTGGTCATACCATATTGCATCTGCTGGCATCTATCGGAAGACTGACGCTTTTTATTTTCCGTTCTGTGATGCATGTATTTTTGCCCCCTTTTTTTCCGCGCCTCATCACAAGACAGATTATTGATATCGGTTATTATTCTCTTCCCGTTGTCGGGATGACCGCCCTGTTTACAGGGATGGTTCTGGCATTGCAGAGTTATACCGGCTTTTCCCGTTTTAATGCGGAAAGCGCGGTGGCGGCTGTTGTCGTTCTTTCTGTGACAAGGGAGCTTGCGCCTGTACTGGCCGGATTGATGGTTGCCGGAAGAGTTGGTGCGTCGATTGCTGCGGAAATAGGCACAATGCGCGTAACCGAGCAGATTGACGCGCTGACGACTTTGTCGGTCAACCCTTATAAATATCTGATCGCGCCGCGTCTTATTGCCGGCACGCTGATGCTACCGGTTCTTGTTCTGGTCGGTGATATTATCGGTGTTTTTGGCGGTTATCTGGTAAGTATTTATAATCTGGGATTTTCACCTGCCAATTATCTGACACAGACATGGGATATACTGGAAAATATTGATGTTATCTCCGGCCTTGTCAAAGCAGCGGTTTTTGGTTTTATTGTGGCGGTAATGGGATGTTATAACGGATTTCACTCCGGACGCGGGGCGCAGGGTGTCGGGACGGCAACCACTTATGCCGTTGTATCATCTTCAATTTTAATTCTGATTTTCAATTATATTCTCACGCAGGTCTTTTTCTCATGACGGATATAAAGCTCCATCTCAGCAATGTTAAAAAATCATTTGGCAGTAATATTGTCCTGAATGGCATTGATCTCCGGATTCCAAAAGGAAAGTCCCTTGTTGTGATCGGGGGGTCAGGTACAGGGAAGTCGGTGATGCTTAAATGTGTTCTGGGACTGATCACACCTGATGAGGGATCTATTCAGGTTGATGGACAGGAGACACTCGGCCTTGGTGTCCGCGAGCGCGATAAATTAATGCGCAAATTCGGGATGTTATTTCAGGGGGGCGCTTTATTTGACTCTCTGAAAATCTGGGAAAATATTGCTTTTGGTTTGATTCAGGGACGCGGATTTGACCGTAAGGCAGCAAAAAAAGTTGCTCTGGAAAAACTGGTGGCAGTGGGTCTGAAAGAAGAGGTTTGCGATCTGTTTCCTGCGGAACTGTCTGGCGGGATGCAAAAACGTGTCAGTCTTGCCCGCGCTATTGCGACGGATCCTGAAATTATTTTCTTTGACGAACCAACAACCGGCCTTGATCCGATTATGGCGGATGTCATTAACGAGCTTATTAAAAGTATTGTTGTAAAAATGGGGGCAACGGCTTTGTCAATTACCCATGATATGGCCAGCGCTCGCAAGATTGCCGATCATATTGCGATGATTTATCAGGGCAAGATCGTCTGGCATGGCCCGGTGGAAGATCTTGATCAGTCAGGAAACGAGTATGTTGACCAGTTTATCCATGGCCGTGCCGAGGGTCCCATTACCGATGATCTGAAATCGGTTCGCAGCGCAGCTTGAGAGCAGGAAAGGTTTCCGGGACAGGAAATGGCCATAGAAGCTTAAATAAAAATTTGTGATTATTCCTTTGGCATCAGTGCCAGCGCTTACGGTGAATTATACGCCTTTTGCCGACAAGGATAAGTTTGATCAAATCCTTGAATCTATATAAATTCATGTGCATTTGTATTTTTTTATGATTAAAAAGAAGATATGGCGCCTACAATTTTAAAAAACAGATCTCTGGAGGACGAGGAAAAAATCTCGTGGCTTCAGTTAATTCGTACCGAAAATGTCGGGCCGATTACTTTTTTCAATTTCATGGACTATTACGGCTCTGCCGATAAGGCTTTGGCGGCCATTCCCGAACTGGCCAAACGCGGCGGACGGAAAAAGCCCCTTATTATTCCGCCCCGTCCTTTCGTAGAAAAAGAATATGAAGCTGTGCGCCGGCAGGGCGGGGATATTATTACCGCCTGTGATCCTGTCTATCCGCTGGCGCTGTCGGCGCTTGAGGATGCGCCGCCCGTGATAACGGTTTTTGGCAATCCTGCTTTAATGCAGAAACCCTGTATCGGGATTGTCGGAGCGCGGAATGCGTCGCTTAATGGCCGGAAATTTGCCCATAAACTTGCGGCGGATCTTGGTATGGCCGGACAGATTGTTGTATCCGGTCTGGCACGGGGGATTGATACCGCCGCGCATGAAGGAGCGCTGGCGCAGGGAACAATCGCTGTCGTCGCAGGCGGCATTGATGTTGTTTACCCCTCCGAAAACCAGAATTTATACAACCGGATTAAAGAGCAGGGACTGATTATTGCCGAAAATCCCCTTGGTGCCGCCCCCCGCGCACAGGATTTTCCGCGCCGGAACCGTATTGTTTCCGGGCTTTCTCAGGGCATCATTGTTGTAGAGGCCACCTTACGTTCCGGCTCGCTGATTACTGCCCGTCTTGCCGGAGAGCAGGGACGTGATGTCTATGCTGTTCCCGGTCATCCTCTGGATCCCCGCGCCAGTGGTCCGAATGCTTTGATCCGTGATGGCGCGACCCTGATCAGAAGTGCGGAGGACGTACTGGAGAATGTAAATCATTTCACCGGAAACGGCCTTTCGGATTCAGGATACTCCCGTTTTGAACCTTCTTTTGATCCGGCCAATGATGTTCCCGCCAGCCAGAGTTTTGATGAAGCGCGGGACATCATTATAAATAATCTGTCTTATGCGCCTTGCGAGATCAATGAAATCATCCGCCATACGGGTTTAAGCACGGCTCTCGCGCAAACCGTCCTGATGGAATTGGAACTGGCCGGACGGATTCAGCGTTTGCCCGGGAACCGGGTCATGCTGCTGGAGGAATGACAGTCATTTCCAGGTCTGAACAGGTTCATTATAATAGGTTGAAACTATATTACGGTAATGTAATATAGTTTTTTATTATGCCAATAAAAATCAAGCAACTTGACGGGATGCTTT
Source organism: Alphaproteobacteria bacterium CG_4_9_14_3_um_filter_47_13 (assembly GCA_002789675.1). Taxonomy (GTDB): domain Bacteria; phylum Pseudomonadota; class Alphaproteobacteria; order Micavibrionales; family Micavibrionaceae; genus UM-FILTER-47-13. Next base: position 37,207 of record PFTR01000108.1, read on the forward strand.
TTCCATGTCAATTCCTTAAGAGAATAAACTGATTCGGAAGGAAATTTTTTTGAGTGCGCCGAACCTTGTGATTGTGGAATCGCCTGCCAAGGCCAAGACAATCAATAAATATCTTGGCACCGAATATGAGGTTATTGCCTCCTATGGCCATATTCGCGACTTGCCGCCCAAGGATGGATCGGTATTGCCGGATGATGACTTTGCCATGTGCTGGCAGGCAGGGGATCGGGCGGCCAAGCCAATCCGCGATATTAAAAATGCCGTCAAAAAGGCCAAAGCCATTTATCTGGCAACGGACCCTGACAGGGAAGGGGAGGCCATTTCATGGCATATAAAGGAATTGCTGGCCGAAGACCATTTGATTGAAGACCGGAAAGTTTTTCGCGTGACCTTTAACGAGATCACCAAAAAGGCCGTGCAGGATGCTTTTGCCAATGCCCGTGATCTTGATAATAATCTGGTGGATGCCTACCTTGCCCGCCGCGCCCTTGATTATCTGGTCGGGTTTAATATTTCGCCCGTTCTTTGGCGCAAGCTTCCCGGGTCACGCTCGGCAGGGCGCGTGCAGTCTGTAGCACTGCGTCTGATCTGCGAACGCGAAACCGAGATAGAAAAGTTCAGAGCCGATGAATACTGGTCTATCGAAGCGCGGCTTAAAAACGTGGACGGGATTCCCTTTACTGCACGATTAACGCACCTTGCCGGAAACAAACTGGAAAAACTGGATATCAAAAATGCAGAGACGGCCAGCAATGCTGTAGCGCGAATCCGGAATAAATCCTTAAGCGTCCAGAAAGTCGAAAAGAAACAGCAGCGCCGCAATTCGCCGCCACCTTTTATTACTTCGACCTTGCAACAGGATGCCGCACGGCGTTTATATTTCACAGCTTCGCAGACCATGCGTACCGCGCAAAAACTTTATGAAGGAATGGAAATCGGCGGCGAGCAGGTTGGCCTGATTACCTATATGAGAACAGACGGCACGACATTATCTGAAGATGCCGTCAACCAGTCCCGCGACCTGATTAAAAAGAATTACGGTGATAAATATTTGCCCGATGCCCCGCGCCTTTATAAATCAAAAGCAAAAAATGCGCAGGAAGCACATGAAGCCATTCGCCCGACCGATCTAACCCGTACACCCGAACAAATGGCAAAATTTCTGGATGACCAGCAAGCGCGGCTTTACGAGCTGATCTGGAAACGCACCATGGCCTCGCAAATGGAAAATGCCATCCTTGATCAGGTACGCGCCGATATTTCAGATGGTACGGATGATGTCATTCTTCGCGCCACAGGCTCGGTCATTGCTTTTGACGGTTTTCTAACGCTTTATGAAGAAAATGACAGCGATGATGAAAAAGAGGAAAAAGAAGAGGAAAAACGCCTGCCGCTCTTACAGGAAGGCGATGCCACCAAACTGGTTGATGTGGATTCAGCGCAGCATTTTACCCAGCCGCCACCGCGTTATTCCGAAGCCTCTCTGGTTAAAAAACTTGAAGAGCTTGGCATTGGTCGTCCGTCAACCTACGCCTCGATCATGCAGGTGCTGAAAGACCGTAACTATGTCACGCTGGATAAGAGACGGTTTATTCCCGAAGATCGCGGACGGATCGTCACCACATTCCTGATGAAATTTTTTACCCGCTATGTGGATTATGATTTTACGGCTGAACTGGAAGAAGAGCTTGATATCATTGCCAATGGCGATCTTTTCTGGAAGGAGGCATTGCGTCTGTTCTGGACTGATTTTTCCAAAGCGATTGCCGGAACAAAAGATCTGACTATTACCGAAGTGATTGACCATCTGAATGAAGAGCTTGGCCCCCATTTCTTTCCCAAAGATGAAAAAGGAAATATGACCCGGGTCTGCGCAGCATGCGGGGAGGGGCAGTTATCCTTGAAGCTTGGAAAATTTGGTGCTTTTATCGGCTGCTCCAATTACCCTGACTGCAAATTCACGCGGCCTCTGGTGGTCAAGGACGAGGACGGGAATCCTGATGATCCTGATGCAGCGCGGCTGAGTAACGAGCCGAAAGAACTGGGCATTGATCCGAAAACGGGAAGAACCGTGTCTCTGCGGCGGGGGCCTTATGGTCCTTATGTCCAGATTGATCCGCCGCCGGAATCAGAAGACAAACCGGAACTCAAAGAAGAAGAAAAACTTGTCAAAGAAACAAAGGGCAAAGACAAGAAAAAGACAAAGGCCAAGGCGAAAGCAAAACCAAAGGACAAACCCAAACGTCAGGGATTGCCGCGTGGTACGAATATTGCCGATATTGATCTGGCAGCGGCTCTTAAATTACTGGAACTGCCGCGTGAGATCGGCGCTCATCCCGAAACCGGAAAAATGATTACGGCCGGAATCGGACGTTTTGGTCCTTTCCTGAAACATGATAATGTTTTTTCATCATTGCCCAAAGATGATGATGTCCTGCAGGTCGGTATCAACCGTGCGGTTGTTGTGATTGCCGAAGCGATAGAAAAGCGTGCGGCGCGGGAAGCGGCAAAAACGGCCAAGAGTGCTGAAAAATCGGATATAAAAACACCTGTCAAAAAGAAAAGTGCCGCGAAAAAAACAACCCTAAAAAAAGTTTCTGCTAAAAAAACAGCAACGAAATCCTGAAAATTATAGTAATTTTAATTTAGAAATAGTCACTTTTTAAAGCACGTCATCACACGCTTTATGCGTGTGATCCATATAAATCAATAGATTACACGGACAAGCCGTGTAATGGCGGTATAGGGTAAATGTCTTATTCTTAACTTAAATTACTATATCACTTAAGAAGGCGCGTGAGTGTGCGTGTTTACAGGTTCAGGATTTTTATTCAGATCCGGTGTTTCAGGAGCCGATCCTGTCGCTTCTTGCCCGAACACAGAGTGAAGGACGCGTTGCACTCTTCCGGGCGGGACAAAAGGCTCTCCCGTTTTTGAGGCTTCTTCTCTTTGAATTTCTTGCAGTGATTGACCTTTTTCACACACCAGGCTTTTGCCCAATTTTTTATGGCCTTCTTTAAGAGAGAGTCTGTCACTGTGTTCTATCTGGCGCATTTGTGCTTCATATCGTCTGTTATGTGCCCATTTACTCATGGCACCGGTACACCAGACAGGCGGCTCTTTCGGAAGAATCATATGGACACGGACATTGGCCTTGTCCCCCAGAGTTTTTTGTAAAAAAGCATCCGTTTGCAGCATTGTCCGCACCCGGCTTGCGAGTTGGGAATCAAGCCTGCCATTTTTGATAAAAAGAAGACTGGTCATTTTTTTATTCAGGATCGCATCCAGCAGCAGCACTTTTAACTGACGGTCTTCAATTTGTTTCACACCGCCCTGACCACGGGGGCCTTTTCCCCTGATCGCCAGATAATCACCGCAATCCCTGATCCGGTAATAACCGATATTTTTAACAGTGAAATTTTGATCCAGAGGGCTGGCTGTGTCTCCACTTGATTCCGGAGCAACGTCTTTGCCATCAGCGTTCTGATTCTCTTTCCCGTGATCTTTTTTACGATCATCTTCTTCGGCAAGCTCCTTTAAAATATTGCGGTAACGGTTGGTACGCGCTTTGGCTTCTTCTTCTGTTTCTTCGGCAGGATCTATCGCGCCGGTCACGGCTACTTCACTTTTATCTTGCTGATCGGGATGTCTCAGAATAGTGCTGTCATCCTGTGCGGCCTCATGGTTGAAGCTGTGTCTGGGCTCTTTTTTTGCAGTCCTGTAAAGATCGCCAATATCCTGCGAAAGCTTGTCGCGTGTGGCCTGATCCATCCCTGCTTTGTCAAAAAAATGTTTTTTGTCCTGCGGCATCAACCCTTCCCAGATTTTGCCAAAGGTGCCTTTTTGATCAAGCAGGGCACTATGGGGGTCTTTTTCTTTTTCAAGCTCCTGCCGGATGGCATCCTTGAAAGAAGGGGGCAAAAGGGTTTCTATTGATTCAAGAAGATTTTTTTCTAACGACCGACCTTCCATTCTCTTCTCCGTTCCCTTTAAATTGACCATAATCATACTAACGTCAATTGTTAAACAAATTATTAATAATTTATCAGGATCAAGCTCGCTGCATGACAAAAATTATGCTTTTTCTCTTTTCTTTCTCTGCTCCCGATAAATATTTTCTGTTACTATACTCTCCGAGTCGTAACTCTTTTTTCTTCCAGAACCCTCAGGGAAATTTTTCATGACAAATAAAATAGCAATTACAGTAGCACGCGGGGATGGAATCGGTCCCGAGATCATGGATTCGACATTGCAAATTCTGGAAGGAGCCGGTGCCGCGCTTGACATCGAGGAAATCAGGGTTGGAAAGGATGTTTATGAAAGTGGCGTGAAAAGTGGCATACCGGAGGATGCCTGGGCTTCCCTGCGCCGGACGAAAGTTTTTCTCAAAGCGCCGATTACCACGCCGCAAGGCGGAGGGTACAAAAGTCTGAATGTAACAATCCGCAAGACGCTGGGTTTATTTGCCAATGTGCGTCCCTGTATTTCCTATGCGCCTTATGTGGAAACAAAACATCCTAATATGGATATCGTGATTGTCCGCGAGAATGAAGAGGATCTTTATGGCGGGATCGAGTATCGCGAAAGCCCGGAAGTTATGGCCTCGATCAAGCTGATCTCCCGCCCGGGAACCGAGCGTATTGTGCGCTATGGTTTTGAATTTGCCAAAGCCTATGGCCGTAAAAAAGTCACCTGTATGACCAAGGACAACATTATGAAGCTGACCGACGGGCTGTTTCATAAAATATTTGACGAAATCGGCAAGGAGTATCCGGAGATCGAGCAGAACCATATGATTATCGACATTGGCGCGGCCAAGGTAGCCTCTGCGCCGCATTTATTTGATGTCATTGTCATGCCCAATCTTTACGGGGATATCGTATCCGATATTGCCGCCGAGATTACAGGCTCGGTCGGGCTGGGCGGTTCCAGCAATATTGGCGAGCATGTGGCAATGTTTGAAGCCATTCACGGCAGCGCGCCGGATATTGCAGGGCGCGGCATTGCCAATCCTTCGGGGCTGCTTCTGGGTAGTGTCATGATGCTGGTGCATATCGGACAGGGCGAAGTGGCAGCGCGGATCCATAATGCCTGGCTGCGGACACTGGAAGACGGCATTCACACCGGCGATATTTACCGCAAGGACTTAAGCCGCGAGCAGGTTGATACCGCAGGCTTTACCAAAGCCGTTCTGGCGCGGCTCGGACAAATGCCGGAAAAATTCAAACCCGCCAATTATAACGGCGTCAATGCCGGCGGCCTTGAAATCCCGCATTTAACCCCGTACCGCGACGAGAAAAAAGAACGCGTCGGCGTTGATATCGGCATGAATTTTGACGGCACACCGGAAATGCTGGCGGAGAAAATCCTGCCCTGCGCCGGAGACGATCTGCAATTGCTCCATATCTCGAATCGCGGTGTAAAAGTCTGGCCAAACGGTCAGCCGGATACTTTTTGCAGTGATAACTGGCAGCTCCGTTTTATGAGCAAAAGCGGCACTGTGAGAACATCGCAGGTCATTGCGCTCATGGATCGCCTGAACAAAGCCGATATGAATTTCACCCGCGCCATCATGCTGCACACTTTTGACGGTGTCCCCGGCTTTAGTGCCACGCAGGGAGAGTAAAATTACGGTATTAAGCCCATAACCGCATTTTTAACCCGTTGTTGCAGCAAAGGCGGTTCTTTCCCTGCCATCGCATCGGCGATTTTGTGAAGCTGCCTTTTGCGGATTTAAAACTATGACATGAAAGCATGAAGGCGCGGAGTAAGAAAAGAACCTTCCCAGCCATGATCACTGTGCGCGCTGTGGTAAAAATTTCAAACACACGACCCGGAGATCATGTTTTTAGCCCGGAACGGCGACCCACTGCTCAACGCCAATACCATTGGGGCTTTCCAGTCTGGAAACCCGGACAACGACAAGGGTCACTCTTAAAAAGTCCGAGCGTTGCTGCGAACCGGATTGATAAGTCAGAATCATCGGAATTTCAACAATCCATTGATAGTGGCCTTGTACAAGACCCTCGCTCACAAGCGTTGGTGCGCCACGCGGAGTTGCGGTGACAAGCTGCTGGCTGGCCTCGACCATTTCAATAATCCGCGACTTCTGGAGCGCTTTTGTAAAGCTTTCCCAGCCACGACGGGTGAAATTGCGCGAGGCTTCCTGCAACCGTCTTCTGTAATCATTAAACCCGAACGTCATAACCTCTGTAGAAGCCTGCGCCACCCATGACATCAGCGCCGGTGTACTCAGATTCGGTTCGTTCAACGCCACCATAGGGATAAGCCGCCCATCTTCTGTTGTGGCAAAATAACGGTTTTCAGGCTGGTGAATATGAATAACAAACAGCATTGAGCCAATCAGCCCCAGAATCACAAATGTCTGTAAAAGCGCCAGCTTAAGAATCGTGCGATAGCCATCACGATAAAATTCATTACGCATCACAACGGCGCCAAGACGCTCGTTACTCTCCTCTTTCGAGGGGGTAACTTTTTTGTTTTCTGCCGCAGCAGAATTTCCGATATCCGGCTTGAATTTTCTGGGGTTTGCTTTTCCCCCGCCCGGTTTTCTTATCTTTTTCTGAAGGTTGTTATCAGCCATGTGCTTTGAAATCAAAAATTAACGAATATTCGAACATATACAAACACCTTATGTATCAGAATAACAGGTTTAACACCAAAACTAAATACTACATCTCTCAAAAGATTTTGTTAGTAACACATATTATTACATATAATGGCTCGCAATTATTGTGTTTTTTGTACTTTCTTTAGCAGAGTGTGATAAAATATTATAAGCTTATAATATGATACTGTGGATCGTGGCGGGGGGATTAACTAGATGCGGAATCCGGCTATAAAAATCCGGCACTTTTCCGGCATTGTTTTTCGTAGGTTCTTATTGGGCTTTTTATGTCTTTTATTGGTAGCTGGCATAAAAATCAGCCCTTACGGAAAACATCTGTTCGGGACCAATCAGGCGCAGGCCTGCACGACCTGTGGATGTATCACCGCAAACCACAGTGCAACACGCGCCCATGTTCAGGCAGAACACGGCACCGGAATATTTCATACCGATCCATTGGGTCTTGCTTATACGACGGCCAGCGTCTGTACACCCGGAACGGGTACCAGAGGCTGGATTGCTTATCAGTTTTGCCGTCATCGCGAAGAGTTTATTGTGTTCTACTGGTTCAAGGAACATGTCATGGCCGCCATGATGATGATGACCGAGCAGCTTGTTTCCATGGCGATGAACCAGATGTTTATTGTGGGCGGTTTTTTTGATGCCAGAATGCAGATGGAAACACAGCAGCTATTCCAGCAGCTTGCTGCAAAGGCACACAAGGACTACCGCCCCAGCTTTGGCATGTGCGAGATTGGCACGTTGGCACGCAGCCTCGCGGCCTCACAGCGGCAGGGAGAATATAATGCCTATGCCCTCAGCCAGCATATGCAGGACAGACAGGCACGAAACTGGAGTATGAGTTCGGCAGGTGGCAAGGATCTTGATATTGTTCATAGATGGGAAACTTTCAGGGACAATTTTTGTCATCCTCATGATAATGACGGGGATCTGGGGCAGCAGCCTATTTGTGAAAACCCTGCTATGACCCAGCCTGCCTTGAGAAACAGGGATGTAGATTACGGTCTTGTTGTTGATTATCCGCTTACGATAGATGTTGATTTTGCCGATAACGCTGTGCCTCCTGCAGAAAAACAGATTTTTGGACTGGCCAGCAATCTTTACGGTCATGACGTTTTTGCCTATTTTCCAGAGGCTTTTTTCGAGGATGAAAATAATCAGGATGAATATATCTATGTCCGCTCGATTATCGCCAAACGGAGTGTTGCACAGAATTCTTTTAATGCCATTGTCGGCATGAAATCACAAGGACATGCCCAGACAGCGGATGATTTAAGACCCTATATGGAGAAAGTTCTGGAGCAGCTCGGCATTACCAATGCAGCGAATGTGGTGCAGTATCTGGGAGAGCGCCCCAGTTACTATGCCCAGATGGAATTTCTGACAAAGCGTCTGTATCAAAGACCGGAGTTCTATACCGGGCTTTATGATACACCCGCTAATATTGACCGTAAAAAAACCGCGCTCAAGGCGCTGGGTCTTGCCCAGAATATGGATCTTTTTAAAAGCAAGCTCCGTACCGAAGCGTCTCTGGCCGTTCTAACAGAAATGGAGCTTCAAAAAGAACATGAAGAAGTACAAAACCGGCTATATGGAATAAGGAGTGTCGGCAGACAATAATGGATACAGAATATATAAATAACCCAAAGGCAGAACAGAAGAGACGGCCAAAGAATTTATGGCTTGTCCTTGCACTGTTTTCCATGGTGTTTTTTATACCGACAGCAGGCTTTTCCTGTGATAGTTGCGGGTGCGCCCCGACCTTTCATGGTGTGACCATCCCGCCAAATCCGGATCATACTACACAAGTATACTGCCCGCCACGCGATACAATCCGCTGCCTCCTTCGTGACGAACATCAAATCACAACGGATCATATTCTTGAGGAATTCCCGGATTTTGAAGAATTCCTTCTTAGTCCCGTATGGCCGGATTATATTCGTCCGGCCTGGATGATGATGACCGAGCAGCTTGTCGTTGCCGCTATGGACCAGGCCATGATGATCGGCACGTTATTTGATGCCAAACAGCAACTGGAAACCCAGACAATCTTCCAGAAACTAACCGCAGAAGCGCATAAGGATTATCATCCCAATCACAGTATGTGCGTTATCGGCACGAATATTCGCAGTCTTGCCGCTGCAGAACGGAATTACGAATTATCTACTTTTGTCCTGAGCCAGCGTAGCATTGACAGACAGATGGGGAATATGAACAGTTCTGCTGCGCGTGGTCTGTTCGATGACCAGTGTTTTCGTTTAAGACAGTTCAGAGCACGTTATTGCAATCTGCATGATAATAACGACCATATGAACATGATCTGTAATCCCGATCCCGCCAACCTCGAGTTTCCAGAATGTATGCCGACAGAGATTAATATTACCCCCGCCAGCCAGAACAAGGATATCAGTTTTAGCCGAACCGTTGACCGCGCCAATACGCTTGATATTGATTTTTATACGCCAGCAGGTTCCGCTCCGAATATGACTGCCCTTAGTGAAGACGAACAGGATATCTTTGCGCTGGGGAGCAATCTGTATTCACATGATGTTATGTTCCGTTTGCCTGAAGCGAGTATGCGGCAGCGCAATAGTCAGGATGAGCTTCTGGATATGCGCACTATTATTGCCAAACGGGAAGTTGCCGAACATTCTTTTCATACCATTGTGGGAATGAAGGCCATGGGCACGGAACAGGGGCAGACCGTCACCCAGCCTTATATGCGCCTTATCCTTGAATCTCTTGGTATCGGGCTTCCTGCCAATGTCAATCCCGATGAGGAAATTGCCTATTATCTGGGGGATCGCCCCAGCTATTATGCCCAGATGGAGTTATTGACCAAACGAGTCTTTCAAAGTCCTGATTTTTTTGTGAATTTATATGACGAACCAACGAATGTGGAGCGTCAGAGCGTTGCCCTGCAGGCCATCGGACTGATGCAGGATTTTGATATATGGCAGAGTTACTTACGGACAGAAGCCATGCTCTCGGTTGTTCTGGAGCTTGAGTTACTACGTCTGAATAATCAGGTTACCGATCAGATGAATAGTATGCGCAGTGGTGGTATTGAGTTGTGATGAAAGAATGAAAAAATGATAAAACACAACCTCGTAAAAGCTCCTGGATTAAAGGCATTTCTATTTGTCTTCATGGCTTTTATGATGCTGATCTCTTTTTCAAAAAAAGCGGATGCTTGCGGTTGTGGTTGCACAGCCTCGCAATCAGCCGCCACAAAAGCTTTTATTGTCGCACGGCATAATGAAACCCGCCTTTTTATTACCGAACAGTTCCGGATGCATGAGAACTGGTTTTTTGGATCTAACAATTTTTTTGCAGGAAGCCATGACAGCTTTTTCGAACTTCATGTGTTGCCGGCTCTCATGATGATGACCGAGCAGCTTGTGACAACAGGCATGGAACAGATGTTTGTTCTGGGAACTTTTTTTGATGCCAGAATACAGCTTCAAACCCAGCAGCTTTTGCAAAAACGCGAAGCCGAAGCACAAAAGGATTACCATCCCGGTTTTGATATGTGTGTCATGGGAACAACAGCCCAAGGACTTGCTGTTGCGGATCGTAATGGTGAATTTACCAGTTTCGTTTTAAGCCAGCGTTCACAGGATAGACAACTTGGTATGTTTTCAGCCAATGGTGCCATGAATGCAGGTATTGAAAGAGAGGGTAGAATCCGGCAGGTGAAGGCCGAATATTGTGACCCCCGGGATAATAGCGGTGACCTCGGTCTTCTCTGTAGCAGTGGCAAGGCCAACGCAGCCACTATTAACAAGGATACGGATTATACCAGAACCATTGACGGGGTCAGAACCCTGAATATTGATTTTGCAGATAATATTATTACAAAAGACGAACAAAATGTCATGGCGCTTGCCAGCAATCTTTTTTCAACGGATGTCCTTGATAAAGGATTCCGGACATCGCTCAGCCATGAAACGTCAGAAGGTGCCTATCTTGAAATGCGCTCTTTGCTGGCCAAACGCAGTGTTGTAGAAAATTCCTTTAATGCAATCGTTGGCATGAAAGTGTCCGGTCCCGATGATTCCGGCACAGCGCCACCCACAATCGAATTCACCAAAAATGTTCTGGGGCAGCTTGGCGTAACCAGTGATGATGATAAACGGCGGTTACTCGGCGGAACGCTTGATGACGGACTGGCCCCCGGCCTGCGACCCAGTTACTTTGCGCTGATGGAGGTTCTGGCACAGAAGATCTATCTGGATGCGGAGTTTTTCACCAATTTGTATGATAAGCCTGCCAATGTACAGCGCAAGGAAGTGGCAATGCAGGCTATTAACCTGATGCTGGAACGGGATATGCATAAAAGCGAGTTGCGTAGCGAAATGGTTTTGTCTGTCTGGCTGGAGCTTGAATTGATGAAATACCAGAAAAGCGTACAGAACCGTCTGAACTCACTTGAAGAAAAGCACCTTCAAAACTAGGAATAAGAATGTCTAACGAAAGAACCCATCACGGTCTTAAAAAAACAGGTTTTAAAAACCTGATGATCTGTTTTGTCTTTTGCTTTGCAATGATATTTGCATCCCGTCTTTTATGGGCTTGTATAGACACCTGTTGCGGAACCGTTGTGACTCCGACCCATATTATCACCAGAGAAGTCATCTCGTTGGAGCATAATAATTTACGGATCAATATTTTTGGCACATCTTCCGGTATTTTACCCGTTCCAACGCTTCCGCCAGATGGTCCGGGCAGACTTGAAAAACATGAACGCTGGCTCATAGAAGTTTTTTTCATGCAATATCTTGCACCGGCTCTCATGATGATGACCGAGCAGCTTACGACTGTCATGGCGGAACAAATGCTAGTTGTCGGCACCTATTTTGATGCCGACACCCAGATGGATACCCAGCTTTTATTGCAGCAACTCGAGGCGCAGGCGCATAAGGATTATCAGCCGGATTTCGGCATGTGCGAGTTTGGAACAAATGTTCGCAGTCTGGCTGCTTCCGATTTTAACGGTAACTATTCACGGATGGTTTTAAATAAACATTTTATGGATCGCCAGCTTGGGAACGGCTCTTCGGTTGGCGCGGGAGGGACGGCGCTTGATCGTGCCAATGCCGATACTGCGACAGTGCCGACACCCTATCAGCGTCTGGGGTATTTTCTCAAAAATACCTGCGATAGAAATGATCTTAATCGCGTTATAGGGAATGCAAATACCGGCAATATTCTCTGTGCAATCGAGCCCCAGAATAACGGCTGGGTCAACCGTGACATTGACTGGACAAATAATATTATGGGTCCCCGTACACTCAATGTTGATTACAAAACAACTTTTGCCGAATCCGCTTCGGATAACGAACGGCTTTTGGAAATGTCCAATTTATTATACGGGCACGAGGTTTTTTCACGGCCTGACGGAACATTGCTCAAAGCCCAGAGAAATCAGGATGATTTTCTGGACTCTCGCTCTGTCACAGCCAAACGCAGTATTGCCCAGACAAGTTTCAATGCCATTGTCGGACTTAAATCCCGGGGAACAAGGTTAACCGACGGACCGGGAGGGCGTGTTGCCAGCTCGGAAGAAACCGCAGAATTCATGCGCTTTTTCCTGATCGAACTCGGTATACCCGAAACCGAAGCACAGGAATATCGTCAATATATGTTCCAGAAATCAGAAGCACATGAACCACCGGGTGCTGCAGATTCCGAAAGAGGCGAGCTGAGTTATTATGCCCAGATGGAAATTCTGGCGAAAAAAATTTACCAGCGCCCCGAATTTTATACAGGTCTTTATGACAAGCCTGCGAACACAAAACGGAAAGGGGCGGCGATGCAAGCGATTAAATCCATGCTGGACCGGGATATCTTCAATAGCCAGCTTCGCGCCGAAGCCATTACCTCCATGATTCTGGAGTTAAAGGTCGTGGAAGAACAACAGAACATTGAAAATAAACTTGGCCTGATGAAAGAGCAGGGCAGATGATGAGTCAATATATCCGAAATATTATTCACAAAGGATCAAAGGCTGTGCTGCTTGGTTTTTTTCTGCTTACTCTGGCAGGGGGATTTGTGACCACATCTTATGCCTCTCACGAAGATACAACCTATTTGGCAGATGCAGACGGTGCTCTTGATAATGATGCCCATGAACAGGGAATCTATCACGCGCTGCGGGAAAACTGGATATCCTCCTGGATGATGATGACTGAGCAATTTGTTGCCACAATGATGCAGCAGATGTTTATTCTCGGCACGTTTCTGGATGCGGATCAGCAACTTGGAGTCCAGCGTATCCTTCAGGATATGACCGCGCAGGCACATAAGGATTTTCACCCCAGCTTCCAGATGTGCCAGTTTGCAACAAATGTTAAAAGTCTGGCCGCCGTTGACCGTCACGCTGTCGAGAACACAAAAATTCTGGATGAAGTGCTGGCCAGTCGCGAACATCTGCAAGCCAATCTTGGCGCTTCGGGAGGTGTTGCCCTTGATTTCACCCATAGAATCAGAATGTTCAAGGATGTCTATTGTGATCTGAATGAAAATAACCGCTCTGTTTTATGGATGTGCAACAGTGGCTCGGGGCCTATCGAGCGGCGTACGAAGGATATTGATTTTCCCCGCGTTGTTGACAGTAAATTTACGCTGGATGTCAATTTTCTTGATACTTTTGAAACCGATGAAGAAAAAGATATTATTGCTCTTGGACATAATCTGTTTGCCGGAACGACAATTGACTTTATGCCGGAACAGCTTATGAACGAGACTGCTGGCCAGAGTCTGTTTCTTGATGTTCGCTCTATCCATGCCATCCGCAGCGTTGCCCGTTATAGTTTTGAAAAAATTATCGGCATGAAAGCAGAAGGGGATGAGAATGATCCCTACATTGTTCGTGACTTCATGAAATATATCATCATGGAGCTCGGTGTTCCCGAAGCAGAGCTTGGTGATTTGATGGGAGCAAACCCCAGTTATTTTGCCCAGATGGAAGTCCTGACCCGAAAAATTTATCAAAGTCCGGAATTTTTTACCAATCTCTATGATAAGCCTGCCAATGTCCGCCGCATCGGCGTTTCATTACAGGCTCTGGAACTGATGCAGGATCGTGACCGCTTTGAATCGGCACTCCGCCGGGAAATGCTGACATCCCTTATTCTCGAACTTAAACTGAGAAAATATCAGGAAGTCATGAATAGCGCTATTTTCTCCGCCGCCGGTCAAAAATTCGACCGACCGGATCTATAACCGATCCCGTTTTATAATTGGCATCCCCTTTGCAAGAGACTCTTTCAGAAGGCCCTCTCGGGGCAAAAACTGCATGGTATGAAAAGGTTTTGACAAATGGGATTAAATGGCTTGGACTCGGCACTTTCCGGCCTTCGCGCTGCACAGCAGCAGCTCAATGTCATTGCCAATAATGTGTCCAACGTCAATACCGAAGGCTATACAAGGAAAATATTGCCGCAGGCGGCTGTCTCGGTTGGCGGCGAAACAGCCGGCGTCCGCGCCAGCGCTCTCATTCGCAATGTTGACCTAAATCTGGAGCGGGATTTCTGGACACAGGTCAGCACTGTCAATGCGCTCGAGATCAAATCAAAATATATGGATAGAATCCAGCAGTTTCACGGCCCGCCAAATCTTGAAATTTCTATTGCCGCTGAAGTGGCAGAATTACGCGATGTTTTTGCAGCACTTGCCGATAGTCCGGAGGATACTTTTTTACAACGGTCTGTTGTGGATCAGGCAAGCCTTGTTTCCGGTAAAATCAATAAGCTTGCCGCCCTGATTACAGAGATGCGCAATGATACGCAGGACGAGCTGGATACCTCCGTCATTAATGTCAATACGATGCTGGCAAATATTTCCCAGCTCAACAGCCAGATTAAATTCAACAGCGCCAGCGGGAAAACAATTGCCGAGCTCTCGGATCAGCGCGATAATATTATCAAACAGCTTTCCGAAGAAATTGATATCAGCTTTTTCATGCGCGGCGATGGTGTCATGGTCGTCCAGACGGCAAATGGTGTACAGCTTGCCGATGAACGCCCTGAAACTTTATATTATAATAGAACCCCTATCGGCCCTTCATCCTATTATCCCGATCCGAACAATCCTGTTGCCAACGGTATTTTTGTCGGCGGCAATCCCGCTAAAAATCCGGTTGCCATTGATATTACCCAAAGCGGGCTGGATGGTAAAATGGGCGCTCTTCTGGAATTGCGTGACGAAATTCTTCCGGCTCAGCAGGCGATGCTGGACGAGCTTGCCCATAAATTAACCATGCGTTTTCAGCAGCAGGGGCTCACTCTTTTTACCGATAAAAACGGCAGAGTTCCCGCAAGCAGTACCGCGCAACTGACAGGTGCTATCAATCTGACGGCGCTTGCCGGCGGTGGCTCTCTCGCGGCAGCCAGCGGCACAGCGCCCAATGACACCTTTACGATTACATTGAATGCCGGTGGAACGTCTCCGCAGCAACGGACACTCACCATCAATCTAACCGCCGCCGAAGCGGCCTTTCCGTTTCCGCCTGCGGCTGATGGCGCGGCCTCTCTGGTCAGTTATATTAACGCCCAGGTCGATACGCTTCCCGATGCCTTCAGCAATACCACTGCCTCTCTGAATGCAAGCGGCCAGCTTGCCATTTCCTCCAAATACGATATCAGTATCAGTGCCAGTGGTGCCGGACAGATGGGAGATTTCGGGCTGACAGTAATTGGCCTGACCCGTGGTACAGAATATGCTGCGCCCAAAACAAATCCTCTGACCCCTGTTCCCTATGTCGGTTATTCCTCTGAAATTCGTGTCAGTCAAATGGTCATTGACAATGACAGACTGGTACAGCAGGGAACTGTTCCGACTGATATCCCCGTGCAGAATGGTTCGAACGAAGTCATTCGCCGCGTCATCGAATCAGTTTTCGGGGATGTAAAATTTCAGGAGGCCATTGGAACTGTTGATTTACGTGCGATCGGTGTCGGCGGTACAACCATGCAGGACTGGCTCGGTATTTATTCGAAAAACACAGTGACCAGCACCCTTGATTTAACAGGTTACAGTGATGTCAGCGCCATCATTGCCGCCGGCGGCGACACATTCATCCCGCCATCAGGTCCGGTTCTTGACCAGTTTACTTTAACATTCGACGATCCGCGTACCGGTCTTCCGGCGCAGACCTATTATCTTGATCTTGAAGAAATTCAGGCCAACTTTCCTATCGGCGGCGCCATCACCAATGCCGCCGACCAGATGGCTGCCGCTATTAATGCCTTGCCGCTTGCGGCCAGCGCCTTAAGCGATCCGTTACCGCCGGATGCCGGATTTAATGTGCAGGCCAGCGTCAACGCCTATGGCCAGCTTGTCATCCAGTCCCGCGCCAATATCACCCTTGATGCCAGCTTTCCGGCAGGAGATGATTTTGGTGTTCCTCCGGCTGATGGCGGGATGCGCGATACAGGACTGGGATTTCTAGGACTGACAGCCGGAAATTTCACGACAACAGATCCTTATATTGACATCCAGATCGGCAATGATCTTCCGATCAGAATTACAATTGAACCGGGTGATGACGAAACGGACTTATATACAAAATTGAATAAGGTTCTTCCGGGAGGACCCGGTGTTCCCGGCCTTGCCGTTGATGATGACCTGACCAATCTGGCAGGAGGAGGCACATTAATACTCCAGCCCGGAGATGATCCGAGCGATCCGCGTTTTGGCGGCGATATTAAAATTTTTGGCAGTCTCTTTGTATCCGAAGGTGGCGCCAATGGAACACTGGCGGGAACAAGTATTATTGCTGCCCTGTTTGGTACCGAAAATCCGGTGCGCAATGTACCGCACGAAATTTCAACCGGAACCGGTTCTTATGAATCCTTCCGTCGCCAGCGCCTTGGTCCGAATGCTGCCATCAGTACAGGCATTATCAGCTCGACAAATCTGATTGATTTTGCCCAGAAAATGGTTAACGGCCAAAGTGCAGAAACAATTGCCATCGACCGACAAAAAACCGATGAAACAGCTTTTCGTGATTTATTACAGCGCCGGTTGCTGGATGAATCAGGTGTCAATCTGGATGAAGAGCTTGCAAATCTGATTGTTATTCAAACGGCCTTTGCTGCTGCCGCACGCGTGATCAGCGCGATTGACGAAGAATTTCAGGAACTGTTGAATGCCATTCGATAGAATAGGGAGATAAAGATATGACACTTGTATCAACACTCGGGCAATCTCTGGATCAGGTCGAGCGCCTTAAAGTAATGCAGCTTCAGCTCGCTTCACTCCAGACCCAAATCGCCACCGGCAAAAAGACCCAGCTTTTCAAAGGGCTGGGCACAGATGTCATTGCCTCGGAACGGGCACGGGAAGGTATCAGTAGACTTGATAATTATATCAATAATATTGATATTGTTGACCGTCGCCTCAAACTGATGATCGGGGCGATGAACGAAATGAAGAATCAGGCCGAAAGTGTCCTGAACGCTATTGAAATTCAAACCCAGCAGGGAGAATACGAGATCGGCGCTGTCAGCAATCTGGCACGTAATACAGCCAGTTTTCTTCGGGATCTGGTCAATACAAAAGATGGTGACCGTTATTTATTTGGCGGTTCGGAAACAACAACAGCCCCTCTTTCCAACACAGGAACAATGCAGACCTATATGGTGACACAACTTACCAGCTGGACAAATGCAGCCATTGATACAGACCAGCTTGTCAGCAGTTATAATGACAGAATGGCACTCACCGATACCATTATCGGTTATTCCGCACCGCTGAGCAGCGGAACAGCTAAAAATGTTTATGTCCGTGTCGAGAATATGACCGAAATAGATTATACGGTGTATGCCAACTCCGGCGGTATGCGCGATATTATTACCGGCGTGAATATGATGGCACAAATTGATCAGGTGCTTGACAAGGTCACACTTGAATCCGGCGATCCTGTCGGAACAGTGACAGCACCCGGCGCTACAAAACAGGAGCAGAATGATAATTTCTACCAGTTTTTCAATGATATGGCCGCCATGCTGAACCGGGCTCTTGATTCCATGGACAGCGAACTTTACGCCCTCAGCCAGAGTCAGGCACAGATTTCAAAAATAAAGGAAAGTCATAAACTTGATAAAAATATTTTCGCGGATATTATCAATCAGGTCGAGGATGCCGATATGAACGAGGTTGCGGTAAAGCTGAATTCCCTGCAAATCCAGCTTGAAGCCTCCTACCGCGTTACGGCAAGCATTTCAAGCCTGAGTCTTGTAAACTTTCTTGGCTAGAGAACCGCAAACTCCGGGTTAAATGCGCAATGAGGAATTCTCTAATTACTACCGCTGGTGCTTGAGGCCAGCATCAGATACCAGCGGCGGTCAATATGTCCCTGTTCAAAAGCAAGACGGGCAGATTGCGCCATTGTCTGGCCATAGTTGGGAATGGCTCTTTGGATATGCGGCCCCCATTCCTTGAAATCCATATCGAGAAGTTTTTCACGGACATCTTCGGGAAACACCATCCATTCACGAATTCCCATCCGCCCCCCGCTGATTTTTGGTACAAGAGACTGGGTCACAATCATACGGATCGTTTCCATCAGGGCATAAGCGCGCTCACCTCTTTCGTCGGATTCAAATGTCGAAATCATTCTTTGCACTGTCGCGGAGACACCGATTGTATGGGTCGTTGTATAAACCATATGGCCGGTCTGGGATGCCTCAATGGCAGCAGAAATCGTTTCACGATCTCGCGCCTCGCCGACAAGAATGACTTCCGGTTTCCGGCGCAGGGCATTCCGGACGCCATGAGCAAAATCCGGCAAATGCCTTGGAATTTCGGTCTGTGCCACCAGAGAACGGGGACTGTCAATGGTATCATAAACATATTCGATCGGTGCTTCGTATGTCAGCATTTTACCGCAGCCATGTGGCCGCTCCAGAATCATCCGGCAGCCGGAAGCCAGCAATGTTGTTTTCCCCGAACCTGTCGGACCTGTAATAATGACCATGCCCTGACGCGGTGCCCAGTGATCAATAATATGATCTTCAATATTCAGATCTTTCATGGTTGGTGGCTCGTTCGGCAACGACCTCATCGTCACCTGTGCGGCATCACGCCCCCGGGAGAGAATGGCGGTAATATTCACCCTGAAACGGAAGCGTGTATAACGGTCAGGTCGTACCTCATAAGACAGATCAAGATCCTTCCCCGCAGCAAGACGGGCTTGCGCTTCAGGGCCATATATCTTGGTCAGGATTGTCGCCATATCGGCAGCATCCAGAATTCGATAAGTTGCCGGATAAAGAGTGCCATCAATTTCCTGATAGGCCGGACGATCGGACTGGAATGTAATATCCGATGCCCCGCGTTTCACCGCCCATAACAAAAAAGGATCAACAGACCCCTCTGTAAATCGGGGCGGTTCATCAGGCCAGGTCAGGGATTTGTTTTCTTTGCCTTTAATAAGGCTTATCGGCTTGCGGGCTGCCATGATTCTGTCCCTGGAATAAGTTCCGGCTTTCCTGTTATTTCTACAGCACGATCACCGACCAGCATTTTATCGCCGCCTCCGGTAACACCACGATCCACTTGCAGCGCATAAGGGGGCGACACCATGCCCTGCGCGAGCAACATCCGGTAACGAACCATGCCCTGATAATGGGCGGTTAGCTGATTTAGATCCTGCTCAAAAATTTCATTGGCCTGATTAACACCTTTTTCCCAGCCTTCATGAATCCACTCGATCCAGCGCGCCCGTTCTTCCTCGTTATTGGGTCGTAAAATATCGGGCGGTGGCATCACATTGCCCCACTCTCTTTCCAGATAATTACGCCAGCTGCGGCTGGTACTGACAATCCGGGCATTCCGGTTTATATTATAGACACGGTCGGCCACAGCGGCTTCCTGTCCACTGCCGCTGATAATCATGGAATTAATTGTTTCCGATATAATTGGCGGCTCTATAAGAAGTCCGGAGGGGGCTGGAATCAGAAGCTGACGAAAATCAAAGACCTTGTCCATATAAACGCCGTGAGCTTCGAGGTCACGTTTGATATGAAAGGTTCTCCATGCCAGTCCACCGCGTGCGCCGTACGACAGAGCCGCTTCGCGCACGGCTTCCAGCCGGATATCAAAAGGAAGACCGGCATCGGCTTCGACAATAACATGCAGCTTGGGAATATTTTCAAGCTCATGAATATCGGGAGGAGAGGCCATGTCCGCTTCCATTGCCGCAAAAGCAGCATTCTGCGCCAGAACAAAGCCTACACAAAAAGTCAGGAAAAAAATGCGGAGAATAAGGGTCAATTTACCCCCCTATTCCTGTATTCGGTGCATAATGAATTTCGACAATGCGACGATTGCCATCAACCCGGACATCGCCCCTGACACCAAGCTGCAACCCGAGACTGCGCAGGACATCAATAACAGGCATATTCTCGGCATTCACAGAAACAACCAGAGGCACCGGCGGTGATGTTCCGATTGTCTGGAACGCATATCCTGCACGCGCCGCCAGCTTTTCAGCAACAGGCTCGACAGACCCGACCCAGTTCAAGGTGATCGCACGGCGTAATTCTGCCGGCGCATTTTCTATTGGCGCGACAGAGATTTCCGGTGAGCGTGCCTGTTCAACCGCAGCCAGCGTTTCCAGCGCAACAGAAGCCCGGTCAGCCGCATCTGCAAGCATCATGGAGACCTTATCAGGAGCAGCCACAAGATTAGGATGATCTCCCCGTAACGGTTTCCCCGAAGAACATGCGGCGAGACCCAGAATCAATAATCCCGTACTTCCATATTTTACCAGTCTGGCAATCATCGAATCTAACCTGATTATTTTATTAATTTATAAAAAGAAGTTCATTACTCTGTATATCAAACTATAACCTCTGATAAAAGAGAACAAGCTGTCTTTTCCTATATTGTGCATATATCACCAGAGTTATTCACATGATATAAGAGTCTGCAATAAATTTCGGGAAAATAAAAAAGATTATTTTCTTTAATATCGTCATCGTCCCCGTGCCCGCTCTACCGTTGCAATTTGAGGTGTGGCACGCAAAGCCGCAATTATATTGTTCAGATGCCGGGTATCATTCACATAAATATCAATCATCATATCCCAGAAATCAAGATTACGACTGGTGATTTTAAGGTTTGTAATATTGCCGCCATTGCCGCCGATCACGGTTGACAGCGTTCCCAGCGCCCCCGGCTCGTTAGAAATCACCACCTCAAGCCGCCCAACGTGCGCTTCCGGGGCGTTCGGGCCTTCGTCCCACGAAACATCCAGCCAGCGCTCCGGCGTATCGGAAAAGTTTTCCAGCGTATCACAGTCAATCGTATGAATTGTAACCCCTTTTCCTGTTGTTACAATACCGACAATCCTGTCGCCGGGAAGCGGGTGGCAGCAACGTGCAAAATGCATCGCCATTCCCGCAATCAAACCCTTGATCGGCAAAGGTTTTCCAGAATTTGGGCGGTGGGTGCGGGTCGTCTGTTCGCCTTCCACCAGACCAGACGGCTTTTTGGCAATTTCGGCTTTATGCCCCGGAAAAATAGCCTTGAACACATCACGCGCCACAATATTTCCCGATCCGATTCCGGCAAAAATATCCTCGGCATTCTCCGCATGAAACTGATTACTTATGGCATTCACAGCCTTTTCTGTGAATTGATAGCCTTCCTGCTGGAATATTTTTTCCAGCATGGCCTTGCCCAGTACAATATATTCGCCGCGCTGTTGCTGCCTGATATAACGGCGGATATGGGATCTCGCCTTTCCGGTTGCAACAAAGCGCTCCCATGTTGGTGAAGGGGTCTGGTTTTTAGAGGTAATAATTTCAACCTGATCCCCGTTGGAAAGACGGGAATTTAAAGGCGCAATCCGGCCATTGATCTTGGCGCCAACACATTTGTCCCCGACAGCCGAATGCACGGCATAGGCAAAATCAATCGGTGTGGCGCCGCTCGGAAGCTCGATCAAATCCCCTTTGGGAGAGAAAACATAGACCTGATCCTGAAACAGTTCCATCTTGGTATTTTCAAGAAATTCTTCAGGCCTTGCTTCCTGCTCGATAATATCAAGAAGCTCGCGCATCCAGCGATATTGCCGGATATCTTTCATTTCCTTCTTCTTCCGG
Source organism: Alphaproteobacteria bacterium CG_4_9_14_3_um_filter_47_13 (assembly GCA_002789675.1). Lineage (GTDB taxonomy): Bacteria > Pseudomonadota > Alphaproteobacteria > Micavibrionales > Micavibrionaceae > UM-FILTER-47-13. The sequence continues at coordinate 58,972 of PFTR01000108.1, forward strand.
CCTTCCTTGTAGCCCCAGTGTGCCGCCACACCCAGATCGGCCTCCTCATTCATGTCTTCTGTCCGGATCTGGATTTCGATTCTCTGGTTTTCAGGGCCTATGACAGTGGTATGAATCGAGCGATAACCGTTTGGTTTTGGCGTAGAAATATAATCCTTGAAACGACCCGGCACAGTCGGGTAATGGCTATGGATAATCCCCAGCGCATGATAGCATTTCTCGACATCGGAAACGATAATACGAAACGCCATAATATCGGAAAGCTGTTCGAACGAGACATTCTTGCGCTGCATCTTGCGCCAGATTGAATAACGGGTTTTCTCGCGTCCCAGTACCGTCGCCGGAACACCCGCTTCCTTGAGATTCTGTGTCAGCAGTACAATAATATTCTTGACGATTTCGCCGCCTTCCTTACGCAAAAAAGACAGACGGTTGGCAATGCTTTCCCGTGCTTCGGGATTCAAATGACCAAATGCAAGATCCTCGAGCTCTTCCTTGATTTTATGCAGGCCAATTCGTTCTGCCAAAGGCACATAAATTTCAATGGTTTCCCGGGCAATCCTCCGGCGCTTTTCCGGTTTGTCGATATGATGGAGCGTCTGCATATTATGCAGACGATCGGCAAGCTTCACCAGAAGAACGCGGATATCCTCGGACATGGCCAGAACAAGTTTCCGGAAATTTTCGGCCTGCTTGCCTTCTACGGTCTGGCTTTCTATCCGTGTTAATTTGGACACGCCATTGACCAGTGTTGCGACTTCTTCACTAAAGTTCTTTTTCAGATCATCAAATGTTGTTTCGGTGTCCTCCAGTGTATCGTGGAGAATCGCCGTCAGGATCGTGGCTGTGTCCATATGCATATCCGCCAGAATAGCCGCAACCTCGACAGGGTGTGTATAATAAGGCTCGCCCGAGGCTCTGGCCTGATCGCCATGCATGTTTTTGGCGTAATTATAGGCACGCTCTACAAGATCCGGATCAACACCAGAATTATAGGATTTTATCTGTTTTATAAGATCTGCTGCTTCAATCATGATGTTTTGCTGTATTCTGTTTCAAGCTATGCATATTATCTGCATAAAGCAGCAAATCATATAAAAAAGGAGTTTTTTGCCAGAGTAAATGCTTCCGAACCTGAACGCTGGAATCCCTATATGTTATTTTCAAGAAATTTAATGGCATCATTAACAGGAATGGGTTTGCTAAACAAATAACCTTGTCCCATATCGCACTGGAGACTTTTCAGAGTGATAATATCCTCTTCCCGTTCTATCCCCTCGGCAACAATATTGAGCTTGAAATTCTTTGCCAGCGCTACAATAGCACGGACAATATCCAGACTGCGTTTGCTGTCATGAAGCTGCATGACAAATGTCCGGTCAATTTTTAAATCATCAATACTAAATTTATGAAGATATCCCAGCGATGAATAGCCTGTACCAAAATCATCAAGAGAAATTGTCATGCCCAGCGCTTTCAAGCCTTGCAGCACTTTCTCGGCCTGATCGGGGTCACCGATCAGCGCACTTTCCGTGATTTCAAGCTTGATATGACCGGGATCAACACCGCTATCCGTGATTGTCCGGCGGACGACATTGACGATATCGACCGTTTCAAAATTAATACCGGACAGATTGACGCTGATAAACACATTTTCCGCACCCTTGATCGCGTGGAGCACGGGCAGAATTTCGCAAGCTTTTTCCAGCATCATCCGGTCAAGATGCTGGATCACGCCTGTCCGTTCGGCAACGGGAATAAAATCATCAGGGAAGACCAGACCCTGATCAGGGTGCTGCCACCGGATCAGGGCTTCAAATCCTGTCACATGGCGTGTCGATAAATCAAGAATAGGCTGTAAAAACGGTATAAACTGCTTTTTTTCAAGCCCTGCCCGCAGCTCCTGTTCGAGCTTCATTTCTTTCAGCGCAATCTGCCGCTGCTTGTCCGTATTCCGCAGACGGAATGTTTCTTCCGGCACATTTTCATGTTTGCTCAATTTTTTGACAAAATTTCCAATATCCTGCTTTAAAGACTCCGGCATATGGATGCGGGTGATACGATATCGCTCGATCAGCAGGGAAATCAGAAGAGAGACAATAGGATCAAGTCCGTTCATACGCTCGTGCAGGGAGTCGCGGGGAATCACAAAAATCTCGCATTGCGTCATTGTAATGGCTGTCGCTGTGCGGGGCGTGTTGTCAACCAGTGCCATTTCCCCGAAAATCTCTCCTTCAGAGATCACACAGAGCCTTTTATCCTCGCCGCCCTCGTCATTGCCGATAATTTCAACGTCACCCCTGTCAATCAAATAAGCACACTGGCGGGTTTCACCTTTACAGAACAAAGTGGTTCCGACCGGAAAAACATAACGCCGGATTACTCCGGCGCTCTGCCGCGCCAGAACAGCATCCTGAGAGCCGTTATTGTCGAATTTATACTTTGAAATTTCCTGTTTATTCTTCATAAAATAACATCAAATCAAATATTTAATAATATCCCTACTATCATGCACTTAAATTATTAACAACAGGTGGATTTTTTTCAAATTCTTCTTCTGCCTGAAGGGCGCGCCATCCTATATCAGAGCGGTAAAACCCTTCCGGCCAATGGACTTTTCCAATGGTTTCGTAGGCATTTTTGCGGGCTTGCGCTACGGATTTCCCCAAGGCGCACACGCCCAGAACACGTCCGCCGCTATTCACAAGATCCCCCTGTGCATTCCGCTTTGTTCCAGCATGAAAAATAGCTGTTTTTTCATCAAATTCCGGCAGATCAATCGTAATAAGCGAGTTTTTAATATATTTTTCCGGATAGCCTTTGGCCGCCATCACAACGCATAGCGCCGTCTCATCGCGCCACACAATAGAATCATGCAGATCCGAGAGCCTTCTTTCTGCGCCTGCCAGCAGGATTTCCAGTAAATCAGACTGAAGCCGCATCATCATGGTCTGACACTCGGGATCGCCAAAGCGCGCATTAAATTCAATAAGAACCGGATCACCTTCCACCAGCATAATGCCGGCAAACAGAACCCCGGTAAAGGGGCATCCTTCTGCCGCCATGGCGTTAACTGCCGGCTGGATAATACGGTCGTTGATCGTTTTCTCGAGCGCCGGATTCATCATATGGGCAGGAGAATACGCCCCCATTCCCCCTGTATTGGGTCCCGTATCGCCATCATAAGCCCGTTTATGGTCTTGCGCTGAAGTGAGTGGAAGAACGGTTTTTCCATCGGCCAGAGCAAAAAAACTGACTTCCTCGCCCTCCAGAAACGCCTCAATAACAATTTCCTGTCCGGAAGCGCCAAATAGGGTACCGGAAAGCATATTGGTGGCCACTTCAATGGCCTCTTCTTTTGTTTGCGCAATAATGACCCCTTTTCCAGCCGCCAGACCGTCTGTTTTGATAACAATAGGTGCGTCCTGTTTTTCAATAAATTTTCTGGCTTCCTCAAGATTGGTGAATCGCCTATAGGCTGCTGTCGGGATATCATATTTGGCACACAGATCCTTCATGAACCCTTTTGAACCCTCAAGCCGCGCAGCCGCTGCAGAGGGTCCAAAAACCTTTATGCCTGCCTCATTCAGACGATCTGCCAGCCCCAGCACAAGAGGAGCCTCAGGGCCGATAACGACAAGATCAATCTGTTCCTCAATGGCAAAGTGAACCAGAGAGTCAGTGTCTTCGGCCTCAAAGGGAACACATTGCGCAGATCCGGCTATACCGGCATTGCCCGGCGCACAATAAAGCTTTTCACATTTCTCTGATTGTGCCAGCTTCCATGCCAGAGAATGTTCTCGTCCACCGCTCCCTACCAGTAAAATTTTCATGATCTGTCTCTTTTCTTACAGGGAGGAAAACCGACTTCCACAGAACCGGCTTATAGAGCACCTTCTTTTTCAGCAGCGCGTCCATGTGAGGTGACCTGCGGGCCGCCAAAGCGTTTGCGATAAAGCGCTTTAAAATTAACAGGCGTGAGAAGAAAAGGTAAATAACCGGCCTGCTGCGTCATGTCCGAAATAATCTGGCGGACATAGGGAAACAGATAATTGGGCATTTCAATTAATAATAAAGGATGGACTTTATCCTCGGGAACATCCTGTACTGTCACCATCATGCCATATTCCAGCTCGACAATAAAAGTTGTCATGTCCCCTTTTTTGGCGTTGGCCGATACTTTCAGAGAGACTTCATAAGCCTCTTCATAGCCTTCCATCTCGATCTTTTTTGCATCCATTGCAAAATCAACATCAAGGGCGGGCTTACCATCGCTTTTGCGCAGCGGCATAGGGGCATTCGGATTTTCAAACGACAGATCCTTGATATACTGGGCATGGATTGTCACCGGAAGACGATCCACAGATGATGCATTTTCAGGGATATCCGGGCCAGGCATTCCTCTTGATTCACGATCAATATGCTCTTTATCTATTTTACTTTCCCCGGTCATTTTCTTCCCTGCCTTTTGTTATCGTTAATATGCTGGTAATTATTGCAACAAACACAAGACTTTCTCAAGGTTTATTCTCTTTATCAAGCCTTTCATACTCGGCCTCGATAATATCCTCCGGATCCGCGCTTTCAGAAAATCCTGTCCTTTCATTGCCCAGCCCTAACCTTGTAGCCACAATACTCTGTAAAGACAACCGAACCCGGGGAATCAGAAGACAAAAACCGATGAAATCGGTAAAAAAACCGGGGGTCATTAACAAAGCTCCGGCAACAGCCAGACAAAGTCCGTCAAAGAATTCATGTAGTGGTAAACCACCTTGTTCTATCGTCATTCTTGCCGATAAAAGCGTTTTCAACCCCTGATAACGAATCAGAGCCGCCCCTATAATGGCCGTCACAATACAGAGGAATAAGGTTGTGAAAAGACCGATTGCGCCGCCTACACTCACAAATAAGGCGATTTCTATTAGGGGAATAATAATAAATATAATAAAAAATATCATAAAGACCTTTCAGGCTTGTCCTTTATAGTAAGGGGCTTTAAATATAGTAATATAGCGCTATACTGAATATATTGCATATTCAAAGATTTATACACTCTGAATATGATATAATAAAAATAGTTGGTTTATCAGTGAAAATAAGGATTTTTTAGTGTCAGCAGAAATTTTGATTTATGCAATTATAGCGGCAGGACTTGTCTTTTGGCTAAGGAATGTTCTAGGAACCCGTCATGGAAGCGAACGGGAACGTCCTAATCCTTTTACATCCCAACCTGATACGATAAAGCCAGCAAGACAACCAGCCGCCGCAGCATCCCCTACAGTTTCGGCCGCACAGAATACCGATATCAATGCCGGACTGGAACGCAATATGAGTATCGAGAATGAACTGGCAGAAAAAGGTCTTGTCGATATTGCAAGGGCAGACCACTCTTTTGATTTGCCGCATTTTTTGCGCGGGGCGCAGGATGCCTTTATCATGATTATTGAATCTTTTGCCGCCGGGGACAAAGAAGCACTCAAATCATTGCTGGCGGATCCGGTTTATAAGGCTTTTGAGCAAGTTATTGACGAACGTATTCAAAAAGGTGAAAAAGCGAATGTCGAAATCCATTCGATTCGCAAAACGGAAGTTGTAAAAGCCTGGATTAAGGATAAAACAGCTTTGATTACAATCCGTTTTACTGCTGATGAAACCAGTCTTGTTCGTGATAAAGACGACATTGTTATCTATGGAAACCCGGAGCGCATCACGGAAACGATTGATATCTGGACTTTTGGGCGTCCTCTAAAATCGCGGGATCCTGTCTGGATTTTGCAGGAAACCCGTGAAGGTGAAAAAGATACACTTTCAGGCTCTACAGTTCCTGATGTCACTGAATAATTTTTCTTGGGATGATTTCTTATTCAACTTCTATCCCGGTCTTGTTTTTATATTTTAAAATCCCTCTATCCGGTTTATAAAAACCGGATAGAGGGTCTACGAGGAGAAAGGAAATTATTTATTCTTTATCAATAACAGGCTCTTTTTTATTGTTCCATATATCTTGCCACCAGTTTTTTTTCTGCTGAACTGTATTTTTATAATTGTCAGGAACATCCGGCTCCTTTGTATTCATCATTATGGCTGTATTATCTCTGTTGTTGTCTAACATGCTTTCTTTATACTCCGGATCTAAATCCTGCATTAATGCGTTCATATAATTGTGCATGATTTTCCATTGTCTTTTTTCGTTTGCCTGTACACCAATGCAATCCTGATAATTCATATTTGTACAAGTCTGATTCATCCGCCCCAGAGACTGATGCATGCCATCCGTCATATCTATCATCAGCTGTAAATGCTTCTGGACATCACAGGAAGAATTACCGATACATTCCTGATAACGTTGATAAAGATCTGTAATCCCGGCAGGCGTTGTTTGTGCTACAAACTGTAATCTATTCTGCGCATATGCCGGATGCGCGCTTCCTAAAATAGCCACAACAAACGGTAATAATAAACTCTGGTTCATTTATAATCTCCTGATCATGATAAAAATACCGAAAAACACAAAAAAAGGTGTGATCTCCATCAAAATCAGAAAGTTTTTTATTACGAAATAAATTTTAATATTGATTTAAGTCACAGCAAAATTTCCATGATTGTTTAGCATGAAAAATCTGATCCGGAAGCAGGGTCGCAATCAGGCCTTTATAGGTCATACTAAAAAAGGGAGAGCTATCATGGAAAAGAAAGAGTCCTATCCGCAGGGTGAAAATCCTGGAAAAAAACAACAGCAGGAAAATGAAAAACAAAATCCACAAGATAAAAAACGGAAAAGCGGATCAGAACAGGACGATAATTATTAGAAAAATATACGCAGCCTCCCTGTACAAATGGCAGGGGGGCTGTTTTTTTTGTCGTCACGATTTCAAATGAAATGGTTTTTTCTCTAGATATAGGAAGCCCGTTTTCCCTGAATAGAAGATACAATCGCAAAATCATTGGCTGCAGAAAGTGTCCTACGGGCAACCCTGACTGTTTTGTTCATCAGCCAGATCATCATACTAAACCAGAAGATCGTATCTTCTTCATGCTCCTGTCTGCGTTTTTGTTGTAAAAGCAGAACCTTTTTTACTTCTTCTGCGGCACGTTTTGCCCTGTAACAGCGCATAAAAATCGCTTGTGCTTCCTCCCCGCGCATATCCATGAGCTCCAGAAGTCTTGTCTGGACAGCACTGCGGGTGCTATCCAGCATATCTGCGGCGATCTCTGTCACAGGATCAAAACGCCCGTGTTTCTGCACCAGCTTTTTATGAGTTATGTTGGCTTCAAGATATTCTTTGTGAAGACTCTCCAGCCCGGAGTCTGCGGGGATCAATATTTCTATCTGATCCAGAACATCCCGGGTATGAATGTTATCTGTGTTATTGGTACGGGAAACCATTGTTTGGTCAAGCTGATGGATTATCTTTTTGATGACGGTCTCAAGAGACTGCTTTTTCATTTTTTATCCCCGCACACAAATTATCGTTTTGCTTGTTGAGGACATATTACGACAAAAATTGTAAATATCTTCTTAACATCAGGATATTTATTTTATGGCAATGCTTGTGAGGCGCAGAAATCCTCGTTTCTTAGGCAAGAAAATTGCTTTTATCCTATGAAAAATGAGATAATAAAAGAAATGAGAGTATTTTAATAAAATAGATGTAACAAAGAATTGCAGGAAAGGATGGTCTATGATTGAAGAAAAAAATAAGTCCAGAATTTTTGAATTGAAACAAAAACTACTGCGCAGGGCATGGGACGGGAAATCAGGACTTGCTGCAAATGGTGCAGAAATGATCCTTTTAATCCAGATGCGTCTGGCACAATGCCAGCTTCCCAAAGGGGATCATGAAGAGATGATGAGAAACAGTCAATTAATGGATACCGGACAACCAAAAAGCGTCCGGATGCTCAATACATTGGCACGTTATAATGGGGATGCCATACGCTACAGCGAAACAGAAAATATGACGCTCCATTAAAAGTCTATTTCTCGCGTTTCTTTAAAAGCTTGTTCAGCGCATAAATATAGGCGCGGGCAGAAGCCACCATTGTATCGACATCGGCGCTCTGTCCCATAACAGTAATCCCGTTTTCCTCAAGTTTGACAGTAACAGAGGCCTGCGCATCCGTTCCTCCGGTGACGGCATGAACCTGATAAAGAAGTAAATTGGCATCGGGATGAGGAAAAATATTGCTTATCGCCATAAATATTGCATCAATCGGCCCATTCCCCGTGGCTTCTGTTTCTACTTTTTTACCGTCTACCAGCAAAAAAAGTGTTGCCGTCTGCGGCCCTTCCGAACCTGCTTGAACACGAAGAGAATCGAATTTTATACGCTCGTACAACGTCCCGTCATCCCCGAGAAGCGCGATGATATCCTCGTCAAAAACTGTTTTTTTACGGTCGGCAAGATCCTTGAAGCGTTTAAAAATTTCTTGAAAAGCGTTATCGCCAAGCTGATAACCCAAATCCTCGATTTTCTTTTTAAAAGCGTGTCGCCCTGAATGTTTCCCCAGAACCAGTTCCGATTTATGAAGCCCCACCGATTCCGGCGTCATGATTTCATATGTTTTCTGGTTCTTGAGCATCCCGTCCTGATGGATACCGCTTTCATGGGCAAAAGCATTGGCGCCGACAATGGCTTTATTCGGCTGTACAGAAAACCCGGTAATGCTTGATAATGTCCGCGAGGCAATGGTAATCATGGCCGTATCTATGCCGGTTTCAAAAGGAAGTTTGTCCGGCCTTGTGCGCATGGCCATGACAAGCTCTTCCATGGCGGCATTTCCCGCCCGCTCGCCAATACCATTCACAGTACATTCCATCTGCCGCGCTCCGGCCGTAATTCCAGCCAGCGAATTCGCAGCGGCAAGTCCCAGATCATTGTGGCAATGAACTGAAAGAACCGCCCTGTCAATATTCGGCACGTGATTAAGCACCAGCGTAAACATCGCGGCATATTCTTCCGGTATGCTATATCCCACGGTATCCGGCAAATTGATTGTTGTTGCGCCCGCTTTAATGGCAGTCTCGACACAGCGGCATAAAAAATCATCCTCCGTGCGTGTGGCATCCTCTGCCGACCATTCCACATCATCTGTAAACTTACGCGCTGTTGCCACGCTTTCGGCAATAGCCTCCAGAACCGCTTCCGGCGACATCTGCAATTTAAACTGCATATGTAAGGGAGATGTGGAAATAAATGTGTGAATGCGGCGGCGTTTGGCAGGTTTTAATGCCTCGGCGGAAGCCTCGATATCCGCCGTCTTTGCTCGGCATAATCCGGCAACAGCGGCATTTTTAACGCGCTTTGCCACTTCCTGCACCGATTCAAAATCCCCTTGCGAGGCAATCGGGAACCCGGCTTCAATCACATCAACGCCCATGCGATCCAATATTTCCGCCATACATAATTTTTCTTCCAGATGCATGGAACATCCGGGAGATTGCTCGCCATCGCGCAAAGTGGTGTCAAAAATAATAATGCGGTCTTTACCCATCATCATAATCCCTATTTCTTAAAATCTTCGTCTTCCAGATCACGGGCTTCATCAATCAGCATAACCGGAATTCCGTCACGGATCGGAAAAGCCAGTTTTGCCTGTTCCGACACAAGCTCCTGCTTCTCCGCATCATATCGCAACGGCTTGTGCGTTAACGGACAGACAAGAATTTCAAGTAATTTTGGATCAACCTCATGGGTCATGTTTTTATTCCCATTCTAAAACCGAAATTTTATATTAGAAGTTAACGCCTCAGAAGTCACATAAAATATTGGACGATTGTGATCTATGCAACGTAAACAATTTATCATTTTTATTCTTCTTCCAATGTTACAAGACTGGCATTGCCACCCTGTCTTGTTGTATCGACAGAAATAACTTTTTCCGTGGCAAAGCGTGGCAGATAATGGGGACCGCCCGCTTTGGGACCCGTACCGGAAAGCCCCTGCCCGCCAAAAGGCTGGACACCCACCACAGCACCGATCATCGAGCGATTCACATAAATATTACCAGCCTTGATATGATCCGCTATATGACGCACCGACGCGGTAATGCGCGAGTGAATACCGCAGGTCAAACCAAAGCCGCTGGCATTAATATCATCAATCACGCTGTCAATATTCCCGGCTTTATAACGTACGATATGCAGGATTGGACCAAAAACTTCCTGTTCAAGCTCGCGGATATTACTGATTTCATAGGCAACAGGTGCAAAAAACGTCCCTTTTCCCTTTAAATCGGAATCAAGCGGCACAGCAGCAATGAACGTCCCGTTTTTATCCAGCCATGCCTGATGCTTTTCAAGAGTGTCTCGCGAGGCTTTATCAATCGCAGGACCAATATCGGTTGAAAGACAAAGCGGATCTCCCATCTGGCGGAATGCCATGGCGCCCTTGAGCATAGCAATAACACGCGGGGCAATGTCTTCCTGCACATACAGAACCCGCAAGGCCGAGCAGCGCTGCCCCGCCGAGCCAAAGGCGCTGGTCAGGACATCATCTACGACCTGTTCGGTCAGGGCAGAGGAATCAACAATCATGGCATTCTGGCCGCCTGTTTCGGCAATCAAGGGCACAATCGCGCTATCTTTAGCGGCGAGTGTCCGGTTAATCAGACGTGCGACCTGTGTTGATCCGGTAAAAGCCACCCCGGCGGTATCGGGATGTGCCACCATGACACCGCCCATTTTCCCGCTGCCCGGTAATAAATTGATCGCCTCTGCCGGAATGCCGGCCTCAATCATAAGCTGGACAGCACGCATGGCAATCAGAGGAGTCGGGGAGGCGGGCTTGGCAATCACGGCATTTCCCGCCATCAGCGCGGCGGTGACTTGTCCGGTAAAAATAGCCAGCGGAAAATTCCACGGACTGATACAGACAAAAACCCCCCGTCCGTGCAGCACCAGACGATTGCTTTCTCCGGTGGGGCCAGGTAGTTCATGGCCTTCCGGCGTAAAATCAATCCGCCCCTGCTGCGCGTAATAACGACAGAAATCAACGGCCTCACGGACTTCAGCCAGTGCATCCGGTACGGTTTTTCCCGCTTCACGAATACAGAGTGCCATGAGTTCGGCGCTATGACGTTCCATGAGATCCGCCAGCTTTTCCAGTTTTTCCGCCCGTTCATGAGCGGAAATTTTACTCCAGAAATCAAAACCTTTTTTTGCAGTTTTAAAAGCCTCTTCAATCAGTTTTTCATCAACCTCCCAGACATAGCCGGCAATATCATCGGTATTGGCAGGATTATAAACGGGCTGCTCTGTCATTATTTTATGAAGTTTTCCGCCAATCATTGGTGCGGCCTGAGGGGTGTTTTTCGGGAATTTACGGATTTCTTCAAGAAGAGGAAGCACCATCGTTTTCTCGGTCAGGTCAATTCCTTCTGAATTTTTCCTTGTTTTGTAAATATGAACGGGAAGCGGAATTTTCGGATGCGTTTTTGTGGCATGGTCACGGGCACTGGCAACAGGATCAGCAATCACATCATTGACCGGAATACGCTCGTCCAGAATCTGGTGAACAAAAGATGTGCTGGCGCCATTTTCAAGCAGACGGCGGACAAGATAGGGCAAGAGATCTTCATGACTGCCACAGGGCGCGTACACGCTTGCGCCTGCCTGATTATCATTTAATATCTGGTCGTGGAGTGTTTCTCCCATGCCATGCAATCTCTGAAACTCGAAGCCCGCGCTATCATTGGCCGCAAGCTCCAGAATTGCGGCAGCAGTGTACGCGTTATGTGTGGCAAACATCGGGTACATCACATCCCGCCGTGCCAGCATTGTACGTGCGCATGCCAGATAACATAAATCTGTATTCGCCTTGCGCGTATAGACAGGATAGCCGGGAAGACCCTGTACCTGCGCCCGCTTGATTTCTGTATCCCAGTATGCGCCCTTGACAAGCCGCACCTGCAATTTCCGTCCCGTCTTTTCGGCAAGGGCAATAAGATCATCAATCACCGCAGGCGCACGTTTCTGATAGGCTTGTACGGCAAGGCCAAAACCTTCCCATTGCCCCAGAGAAGGATCGGCTGCAACAGCCGCAATAATCTCCAGTGACATTTCAAGACGATCAACCTCTTCGGCATCCACCGTTAAATTAATATCGTTTTTTGCAGCCAGTTGTGCCAGCATCAGAAGTTTTTCGGTCAGTTCCGGAACACATTGTTCCCGCTGTGAAAATTCATAACGCGGATGCAAAGCCGATAATTTCACCGACATTCCCGGACGCAATTTGTCTTTTGCCGTTGTTGCAATATAGGAAATGGAATCATGATAAATCTGGAAATAACGCTGCGCGTCCTCTGCTGTACGTGCCCCCTCACCCAGCATGTCATAGGACATACGGTAGCCTTTTTTGCTATAAGATCCTGCGTTCTTCACGCCCTCTTCAATTGTACGCCCCAGAACAAACTGTTTACCAAGCATACGGATCGCTTCGACCATGGCCTTGCGGATCAAAGGCTCTCCCAGACGCGAGGCCGCACTATCCAGTGTTTTGCGTGTTAATGACAATCCAAAACCGGCGGCTCTGACCATCAGATCTTTTGAATTTCCCTGTGCTTCCAGCCAGTCTGCTGCCGCCATTTTATCTTTGATCAGGGCATTGGCTGTGGCGGTATCAGGAATCCGTAAAAGCGCTTCTGCCAATGTCATCAGCGCCAGCCCCTCTTCAGTATTCAGGCCATATTGTTGTAAAAAAGATTCAAGCTCGCCGCGTTTGCGTTTTTTGTCGCGTACCTTTTCAACAAGTCCTCTGGCTCGCTCCTGCACCCGCCTTGCGCAAGACTCATCCCAGTTCAATGCCATCAGTAATGATTCCACGGATTGCGCTTCATCCGCGTATAAACAGAACGGTAAACTCCCAGCCATATCAAACATCCTTCCCTTGATAAAAACATGCATTTTATAGCACAATCCGTTTTCTGTGTCTTATAAAAAGCCTGCTTTACACCGTTTGAAAAGCTATAGGGAAGGATCCCCTCTTTTTCGCCTGTACCTTATACAGCGTTCAACACAACCCCGATTACTTTGGCAGACTGCAAAATATCAAGGCTGCGTTTGATTTCATCAACGGTTGTAACACCTTCGCGCACAACCATGAGAAAGGTGTCGACATAGGGGAGGAAAACAAGGGGATCATCCTGTTCGAGTAAGGGAGGCATATCATAGATGATCAGACGGTCATCATATCGCTCTTTGAGTTCTGCCGCCAGTTTTTGCATTTGCGGGGAGCCAAGCGTTTCCGATGAACGATCGACAGGCTTGCCTGCAGGAAACACGGTAATACGCTCAAAGGGTGTGTGAATAAGGCAGTCTTTAACACTGGCGTTGCCGGCAAGATAATCGGTAAGGCCGACTTTTGGCTGGATTTCCAGATATTCTGCAACAGATGGTTTGCGCAGATCCAGATCAACCAGTAGAACGGTCTGCTTCAAATCCTGTGCTATACTGACAGCAAGATTGGATGCTATGGTTGTTTTCCCGTCCCCATATCTGGGGCTGCTAATCGCAATAGTTTTAAAATTGTTTTTGGACATTCCCTGCAAAATCTGGGTTCGCAAAAAACGGAATAAATCGGCTTCCTTGCTGCGGGTTCTGTGCGCAATAATATGATGACGATCAAGGGCAGCTTCAAAATCAGACAGGCTTGCCTTTTCCTCATCCAAAGATGCTGTATCAGGCTTCAGCAGCCCGTGTATTTTTTTTATAACTGACCCGTAATTCATTTTTATTCCTTTAGGAGCAGGGAAAGAAGAGTTTTCATATATACCACAATACTATTTTAGTCCAATTTTCCGCAATGCCCTTTTTTCATCCAGAGTTCTCAGCCGTGGAATGACCACGAGCGGGGCAGTGCCAATCAGCGCTTCCAATTGATTGGGTCCCACAACACTTTGCGATAGAATTTGAAGCCCGAGAACACCTCCGAGGCCTGCCATAATAGCAAAAATAAAGCCTGCTGCGAGAATAAGCTTTCTTGATGGTGTTGTGCTTAAAGGCAGCTCAGGAGGGTTGATAATGGCAAGACGGCGACCCACATGGCCTTCCTCAATGGTTCTGTTCATATCTGCGGCCAGTTTTCTGGCTTTGAGTTCACGGTACAGGATTACCATATTATCATAATCTCTTGCGAGAGCGGCCATTTTTTGTTCACTGGCCGGATTGGCTGCAATGGCTGCCCGATATTCTGTTTCCTGTCCCTTGACTTCGTCTCTTTGTTTTTCCAATGCTTTTTGCTGCGCTTCGGTCGCTTCCAGTTGTGCGACAATTTGCAGATAAGCAGGGTTGTCAGCATCCTTTTTAATCAGGCTATCTGTATTGTTTTTGGCAAGTTTTTCAGCGTCTTTTAATTGGTTTTCAAGTTTTTCAAGCTGGTATTTCAGCGAAATATAATCCGGATGTCCGGTTCCATACGAATTCTGAACCATCGCAAATTTTGCTTTTGTATCCTTGATATTTGCCTTTAAACGGGCAATAAAATTAACCGGATCCACTTCACCTTCCAAAGCATCTATTTGCCGTGAAACCTTCAGGACATCAGGATGTTTCAGACCGTATTTTGCTGTCAGAGTGGCATATTGTGATTTGAGTCCCCGCAGCTGAAGAGAAGGTGTTGTCAGAACTTCACCATTTTCACCAAGGATACGTGAATAGGACTCCGTCTGGGCAAGCTGGGAACGCAAAGCACCTATAAGGCCAAGATGGGATATAATCTCGCTTTCGATTGCCAATAGGCGGGATGTTGTGGTAATTGAAGCCTGTTGATTAAAAGCAAGAGCATCAGATCTGATATTGCCGTTTGTTGCCCTGAATTCAGCAATTTTCTTTTCCTGCTCTTCTAGAGATTCAGTCAGAATATCAATTTGTCCTTCAAGAAAATCAGATGTTTTCTGTGCTGTCTCGCGTCTTTCCTTCAGATCTTCATCAAGAAAGCGGGATACAAGCTCATTAACGGTTTTTTGCGCCAGAAGAGGATCCGAATATTCAAAACTCAAAACAAAGGCAATGGCGGAGAGCTGGAGGATTGTTGCTTTCTGCGCTGATGCAGGGTTGGCAAGCGATGTACTGATCAATTGAATATCAATTTTGTCACGAAGATCTTTTGCAATATAAGCAATCGGTCTTTCATTGCGTTCATCCGGATAAAGATTTAGCTTGGCAATAATTTCGCCCAGAGAATTGGTCGAAAGAACTTTTTGTTCGAGGCGGCTGATTTGTAAATCAGCCATCACCTCTGCGGTCATCATGTTTCCGTTTGTGCCATCCGCCGCGTCCATGGCGATTTCTGGCCGAGCGACTTCCACTGTAGCATATGCGCGATATTTCGACCATTTCATGGCGAAAACAATAGATGCGAGCAGTATGATACTAAAAATAATAAAAAATATCATTTTACGGCGTTTTAAAACCGACACATATTCAAGAGGATAAAATGTTGCCATACCGACTTTAATTCCTAATTTTTTATGTATTGTCCCGAAATGATATACCTGTTTTTTCGGCATGATACAACGATTATGGTTTACCAAAACTGTATGTTAAAGAAACTCTTGCAATACTTCGCTCTGCCTCTCCCCGATTTTCTGTCAATTCCTCCTGCCGATACTTCTGGGAAAGAGAAAAATCCCAGCGATCTGTAGCGTCATAAACCAAAGCGATCGACTCTTCCCGTGCGGTATCAAGATCATCTGTTGAACCTGCGGTCTGTTCTGTTTTTTGATAAACAGCATTCATATTCAGATTCCATTTGGGGTTTATTGAAAATTTATTTTCTATCCTGGCGCTTATCAGATTGGCCTCAGTGCCATTCGCGAAAGGCTGTCTTGTCTTCGAAAGGCCGAGCACACTCTGGTTTCTCTGACCCATATATTCAAATTCTCCGGAATAAACAGGATTGTATTCCCAACTGTCGTCCGCAAGGGGGTAACCATCAAACTTTGATCCAAGCACACCTGCAGAAAGCCCGATAGAAAACTCGGGTCTAAAGCGGTATTGCCATCCCAAAGAAGGCCCTAAACTGTCAACTTTTTGATCGCTATTCTCAAGTGAGCTATAGCGCTGAGCCTGAAAAGATACAGAGACTATCTGCAAGGGAGACAGGCTATGTACAAAGGAAGGCACCAGAGATGTTGTTCGATAATCTGTCAGAAAAGCGCTGTCTTCATAGGATCTTTCGAGCCACGAACCATGAAGCGCCAGTTTACTACGGGGTGACAGGGAATAGGCTATATCGGGTTCCATTCTCCATGTCAGCCGCCGGTTTGTTCGCGGATTACGGCCAAATGTAGTGATCTCTCCCGTGCGGGTTGTGTCATAATCTAAAGCGCTTTCCAGAGACAACTCCCAAAGCTCTGTATTTTTTTTAATCCCGGCTCCAAGAGACAAATCATTGGAGTTAAAAGAGGCTTCATTAAACTGATTGTGCGTGGCGGCCAGTTCAGCTTTTAGCGCTGCATTTTGTGTTTCGCGACCGAGCTCGAGAGATGCTCTGGTTTCAGAACCCCAGATATCGGACTCTCCTTCTACCAGCATTAACGGGTTGGAATCCCATATTATGGTTTCGCTGGTATCAAGCTTAATCTTATCCTGAGCGATGGCAGGCGTGATTCCGCACGAAAGAACAAATCCAGCCAATAAAACCCTTGCCAGAAAATAAGAGTTTGCGAAGATGGGTAAAATGTTTTCCATAGATTAGAAAAGACCGGACGCAGGAACAACAATAATATCGCCGGGGAGAAGATTAATATCCTTTTCAAGCTCCTTGCCTTTAGAAATTGTATGATAAGGAAACGCAATTTTCTCCTTTTCACCATTCAATCTTTCTCGAATAACAATAATTTTGTCTTCATCAGCATAAGGAGTCAAGCCACCAACCTGACTAAGAATCTGCATAACCCCCATCCGGGTATTCAAAATAATTTCTCCCGGTTTTTGAACCTGACCAATGACGCTGACTTTATGACCGAGCGGCATTTTCACACTGACCGTAACGGCGGCATCGGGTATATAAGAAACAAGACTTTTACGAATAATATCCTGTACACTTGCAGGACTCAAATTTTTTACATTCAATGTCCCAACGAGAGGAAAAGTAATAGTTCCATCAGGCAATACCAGAACTTCCTGATCCATCCCTTCTTCTTTCCAGACATTGATATGCAGAACATCCCCCGGGAGAATGATAAACGCACCGTTATACGCCATTACAGGATGAGAGAATGTAAAATTTATAAAAACAAACGCAGCCAAAAAGACAGTTATTATTTTTTTCATAGGTCACTCGCATGTTAAAAAGAAGGGGTATCATCAAAATTGATATAAACGATGAGCCACAAAAATAGCAATAAAATAATTGTGTTTTATGTCATCCTATTGCGCTCTAAAATAAAAGAAACACCCGTCAGGGTGTTTCTTATGAACCTTAATAGTTTAGAAAAATCAGGCAGCAAGCAGTCCTGCATTGATTTTTTTTCTTTTCCGCGCACCAAAACCAGCTAATGCAGCGAGACCAATACCGAACAAAGGTAAGGCCGCTGGAAGAGGAACAGCCGATACGGAATAGGCAATTTCAAGGTTTTTATTCCCAAGAACCAGCCCTGCAAATAGGTTGACATAATCCACAACACCGGAAGAGAAGTTTTTGATGGTTGATGTTGCTGTATTATTATCAAAGTCAATCTGGGCGCTGGCAACAGACAGAGCTGTCGAAGGAAAACCATCAACTGTTCCATTTGTTGACGAAAGACCCAAAGGCGCAATACTAACCGATTTCCCTGCAAAGTCACTGCCGCCATCTATATAAGAGTACGAGCTTCCTGCTGCCAGAAAACCGCTTACAAGATTGCCAGCGAAATTGTAAGTAAAAGTAATCATACCATTGGCAGGAAGAGATCCTGTAATTTTATTCAAAATAAGATTACCGAAATGATCGGCTGTAATCGTTCCAGTTTGCCCAATTGATACAGTACCCATATCAACACCGGCATTAAAATCAACCGTAGCTGCCGAAACAGTTCCGACCTTTAGTGTAAGCGCCAGAACCAGAACAGTAACCATTAAGAAGCGATGAAATATCATTTTTTACACCTAACAAAAAAATTATATGAAAGAAAATACCTAACATAATATTTATGAAATTGCAAGATCTTTCTTAAATACGCTAGCAGATAAAAGTTCTGGTAAATAGTTGAATTATATTGTACAGCCCTTATCTTATTTCGTTCCATAAGGGAACAGGGAGAAAAAATCTATGAGATCCTACAGAATATTTTATGTAGCTTTAATGCTTTTGTCAATGGTGATGCTCGCTTCCTGTGACAACGCGGAAGAGAAATATCAAAAATATCTTAAGCGCGGTGATACTTTCTATGACAATCATGATTATATTAAAGCGCGGCTGGAGTATAAAAACGCCGCCAAGATTATGCCGGCGAATGCGCGTGTTATTTATAGTCTGGGTCTAGTAGAAGAAGCAGAGGGTACTCTACAAAGCGCGCTTTCCGCATTTTTGGTTGCGGAGCAGCAGGATCCGGCATATGAACCTGTTCTCCTCAAACTTGCCGAATTTTACCTCACAGCGCAGCAGTTTGAAGAAGCGAGAATCAGGGTTAATAAAATTCTGGAAATGAACCCGCAGCATGCAACCGCCCATGCCCTCAAAGGATCTCTATTTCTAAGAGAAAAAGCTTTTGCCAGGGCGGAGCAGGAAGTAGAGATCGCCTTACAAAATGATTCTGACAATGTAATTGCCTACTCTGTATTAACGGGAATTCATATTGCAAAAAAAGAACTCGGGAGTGCGCTTGATGTTTTGGAAAAGGCTATCTCTCTTAACAAAAAAGAACTTTCTTTTTATCTTTTAAAAGCGGCTATTTATAGCGAACAAGATAATATTGATGCTATCGCACAGGTTTATAAAGAAATTTTTGAGCTTTATCCTGAAAAAATCCGCTTTCGATTTGATCTTGCGAAAATCCTGTCAGATGTGGGTAAAATGGTCGAGGCAGGTGCTGTCTATCGTGACACAGTCCGTGATTTTCCTGAAAATCCTGAAGCCAAACACAGACTGATTTCATTTCTCGAAGGTCAAGAAAACATGGAGATCGCCGAGAAGGAACTACAGTCTTTTATTCAATCAAGCCCCGAGCAGAAGATTTTTCATCTTTGGCTTGCGGATCTTTACATACGAAATCATCAGGATGAGCGTGCTGTTGCCACTCTTGAAAATATTATAAACACCGAACCGAATGACTGGATCGGCTTGAATGCCAGCACGGCTCTTGCCGAAATCCAGTTAAGCAAAGGCGACATTGAACTGGCAGAAAATCTTATCAGTTCGGTTCTGAAAAAAGATGTCAATAATCGTGAAGCGCTTCTTCTCCAGGCTAATCTGGCTTTTTCGCAAGGTGACTATCAAAAATCAATCGTCGATCTCAGAACAATCCTGCAGGATGACCCCGGTTCTTTGAAAGCCTCTCGAATTCTGGCAGAGGCTTTTCTTATTCAGGGTCGCATCGATCTTGCGGTCGATACACTCCTTCAGGCTGCTGAAAAGCATCCCGAGGAAAAAGGCACACGTGTCAGATTAGCGCAATTTTATGCCTTGCGCGGAAACTATGAGAAAGCAAAAGAGATTCTTCTTGGCATTATCAATATTGATCCCGCATATTCTGTCGGCTGGGAAACACTTGCCAGACTATCCATAGAAAACAAGCAATGGGAAAAAGCGGAAGAGGCTGTCGCAAAACTGGAAAAACAGGAAGGGCAAAAAGAAGTTGCCGCCTTTCTTGATGCCAGAATTAAAGAAAAAACAGGAATGACACCACAGGCTGTCATACTTTATAAAGAAATTATCAAAGCCAGCCCCTCCGCACCGATTGCGGCCTACGCCCTTTCTTCTCTTCTGGAAATGTCTCACGCGCCGGAGCATTTGAAAGATATGAAAAGCTTTCTTCTCTCTCTTCATTCTGACAGTTCGACTATTTTAACAGTTTTGGGGGGTGTTGAGGCCGCGCTTGGTCATGAGGAAGAGGCTGAAGCCGCTTTTAGATCTGCAATCAGGGAAAATGCCCGTGACCAGACTCCTTATATTTTGCTTGCAGAAATTCTCATTCAGCAAGAGGAAATGGAGCAAGCGCTCGAGATGCTGAAAAAAGCGGAAGACGCCCTCCCTACGGAAATCAAAGCCTCGATGATGCGCGCTGATCTTCTGATACAAAGCGGACGGATAGACGAGGCCATCTCTGTCTATGAAAATATTCTGCAACGAAATGATAGAGCCGATGCTGTCGCAAACAATCTATCCCAGACTCTTGCGGATTTCAAATATCAGGACAAAGAGGCAATGGAAAGAGCGCAGCATATTGCAGAACGGTTTATAAATGCCGACAATCCTTATTTTCTGGATACGCTGGGCTGGGTTTATTTCAAACAGAAACGGATTGAACAGGCTGAACCCATTCTAGCGCGTGCTGTTATCCTTTTGAAGCAACCAAATCCACAGATTGACTATCATTATGGCGCCTTATTGCTTGAAAGCGGACAAAAAGACAAAGCAAAAGAATATCTTCAGCGCGCAGTTTCCGGTACAAAATATCAGGGCTTTGAAGAAGCACAGAAGCTTTTGCACACAATCAACTAGATGTTTCGTTCCACGATACGTGGTAGAGTTAAACATCTGATATTCTGGATTTCTTTCCCTGTTACAAAAACAGGATAAGAGTTCTTTTGAATATAACGAAACAGGATCTTTTCATGAGTGATAATATCATAGCGGCCAGATCATCCGGTGAAGTATTAGATTATCTTTTGAAACGCCGCAGCGTGTCTCTGAAATATCTCCGTGACCCTGGCCCCGACACACAGCAAATCAATTTAATTCTAAAAGCTGCAAGCCGTGTTCCTGACCATGGCAAGTTATTTCCCTGGTATTTTCTTGTCTTTCAGGGAAAGGCACGAGTTGATATTGGCAACATTATTGCAAAAGCCTATAAAGATAGGGAACCTGATGCCGCGCCTGCCAAACTTATATTGGAAGCGGAACGATTTTTGCGCGCCCCTGTCGTCATTGCTGTAATCAGCCGGATCAGAAAAAGCAGAAATCCGGTGTGGGAGCAAATATTATCGGCAGGCGCTGTTTGCCAGAATCTTTGTCTTGCTGCCAATGCCAGCGGATTTGGCAGTAACTGGATTACGGAATGGTATGCTTATAATGAAACCGTCCGCCAGGCACTGGGGCTGGAAACACAGGATCATATCGCCGGGTTTATTTTTATCGGTACTCCCGCGCAGCAGCCGGAAGAGCGTATCCGTCCTGATCTTGCCGATATCACAACATTCTGGACACCGGATATAGATCTGAAAAAAGGAAATGATAACGAACATGGGAAACAGAGTTGGCCTGAAACCGGATTTGATTTTCAAAAACTTCTGTAAAAGCTCTGACAGGGCAGACAATCAGGAAAGCAGGATGGTTTTTTTATTATTCTGGCATTTTTTCATTTGTGCCGTGATATTTTCGGCTTCCAGACAACCGCGTAGACCTGCTTTATAATCAGGATAATGTAAATTGACTCCGAGCTCGCTTTTAATTTTTTTATTATAGATCCGCTTGTTGTCATTATAGAAACTGCGTGCCATCGGGACAAGATCCGCATCGTCAAAAGAAATAAGAGGCGGCAATTCCATACCAAGAAGCTCACAGGCATAGGCAATGACTTCATGACTCGATGCTGCACAATCATCACAAATATTATAAATGGCGCCGGGTTTCGGATGCTCCATCGAGGCCATAAGGACATTAATAATATCATTGACATGAATACGGCTAAAAGCGTGACCCGGTTTTTCAATTCTTCGGGCGATGCCGGCGCGCATTGAATCAAGGGCGCTTCGCCCGGGGCCATAAATGCCAGCCAAACGGAAAATATGAACGGGCAGTCCGCTATTTTTATAAAGAGATAACCATTGTTCTTCTGCTTTAGCACGGCGGGAGCCCCGTTTGCTGGTTGGTCTTATTTCAGATGTTTCGTCAACCCACTCTCCGTCACGGTCGCCATAAACGCTGGTCGAAGACAGATAGCCAATCCATTGTAAGTTCTTGTGCCGCAAAATATCATCACCATGCATAAGAAAAACAGGATCGCCATAATCATCAGGCGGTGTAGAAATTAATAAATGTGTGACATCTTTCAGGAAAAGATCAGGATCATTCAAAGGCTGTTCATAATCAAAAATAAAAGTTTTGATATTCTGTTCCTGCATTTGTGCTTTTTTGTTCAGATCCCGCGTTGTTCCGGCGATGCTCCATCCGGCTTGCTTTTGCAGGGTACTTCCGAGATAGTCGCAGCAATAGCCGTAGCCAAAACAAAATAATTTATGCGCTTTTTTTGACATGGGCGCTCTAGAAATCTACGTTTTCGTAGTGCCCGGCAGGCATAAATCCCGGAATACGATCTTCCAGAAGGGGCTGGAAACTGGCGCGGGATTTCACACGGACATACCACTCCCGTGCGGCCTGATGCTCCTCCCAGGGAACATCACCAATATAATCAATTGCGGAAAGATGCGCGGCGGCGGCGATATCAGCTTGCGAAAAATTATCTCCTGCCAGCCATTTACGTTTTTCAATCAGAAATCCGATATAATCCAGATGGTAATGAATATTCGCATGACCGGCGCGAATTGAAGGGCCATGAGGTTCCCCCAGCTTAAGGAAGCGCTTCATCAGTTTTTCACCGACAAGATTATCCGTTACTTCCCGATTGAACTTGACATCGAACCAGCTGATAAGGCGACGTGTTTCCGCACGCTGTACAGAATCCGCGCCCAATAGATCAAGGGCAGGGTAAACTTCTTCCAGATATTCGCAAATAACCTGACTATTTGCCAAAGTCGTACCATCAGGCTCCACCAGAACGGGAACATCCCCGGCAGGATTCAGTGTCAGAAACTCTGTCCGGCGTTCCCATATTTTTTCAATTTTCAAATCAAAATCAAGGCGCTTCTCGGCAAGGACAATTCGAACCTTGCGGGAAAAAGGATACAGCCAGAGATGAAATAATGTCCTCATGTTATAAGTGTACCCGAGTGTAAGGCTTACGAAAACCCCTAAATGAGGATTATTTTTCTGTTGCAGTGATCGAGACTGTTACGAACAAGGAATTTGCAACAAGTTTCGGGTCGTTCCACTCTCCTGTTCCCACACCGAAATCAAGGCGGTTAATTGTAAAATCTCCCTGCATTTGCGCCTGTTTATCGCCATTTTCATCTTTGGAAATAATCAAAGAAAAAGGAAACTCAACGGGAAGGGAAACGCCATGCAGGGTGAGTTCGGAAAAAGCATTATAGTGGTTTTCTCCTGTCTTTTCGATTTTTGATGTAACAAATCGAGATTCTGGAAATGATTCGGCATCAAGCCAGGCGGGCATGACAATATACTGATCCCGTTCCTTGCTTCCTGTGGAAACACTGGCAATTTTAACACGAATATCAGCATGGGCAGTAACAAGATTTTCAGGATCAAAAACAATGTCACCATCAAATTCATAAAACGCCCCTTCAAAATCCTCTCCCTGTACCTGTGCCTTGAACGTGATCCGGCTTTGATCGGGAAGAATGATCCAGTGCGACGGGCTGGACGGAAGGAGAGTCTGGTCAGGATTTTGCAATACCGGCTGGCCTTCTGATTGATGGATTTCTTGTGGCTTATTTTCTATTTCAGAGAACTCTTTAAAAATAAGAAATGAGGTAATGCCGATAAAAACAATAAAAATGAAAAGAATAACAACAGCCCCCGCTTGAGAAAAAATATGCGGCAGCATCTTCGAAAGCGTGATATCCCGATCCATAAAATGATGCTTTAAAGCCCCGATTCCATGCAACCCAATCGCCGAAAACAGACAATAAGCCGTAATTTCATGTGTCTCTCTCATAAGATCAAAAAGAGCTTTATTTTTACCCGAAATAATATCCGGCATATCAAATAACCCAAAAAACGGACGGGGGAAATCTGCCGCTGCCGACATAAGCAAGCCCGATAAAGGCATGCCAATCATTCCGATATAAAGCAGAATATGGACAAGTCTGGCGAGAATACGCTCCCATTTTTTATGGCTGGAAAGGGGGAGAGGCTGCTGATTGATGAAACGCCAGAGTAGACGCAGCAGAACAAGAAAAAAAATCAGTGTTCCAAAAGATTTATGCCACCAGTATAAATTCAGTTTCAAAGGGCTGAAATCCAGAGAAACCATATAGAATCCAAGGGGAATCAGACCAAAAATAATCAGGGCACAGAGCCAGTGAAACCCCCTGGCAGGCATTCCGTAACTTATGGAAGTATTTTTCCATGTCATCTAAAAATCCGGATTATTTGTTAACCGCACCTTCTGCGGCTTCCTCAAGGGGCGATCCTTCTACCTGAATACGGATTTCAACGTCCGAACCCATCATTGGCGTGCCGTAGGTCATACCCCATTGTGTTCGATCCAGATGCGCAACAGCAGAAAAACCGGCAACATGCTTGTTCGTCATCGGATGGATCGCGACTTTATTGAGTGTTGTCTGTAATGTGACCGGATGGGTTTGTCCCAGTAACGTCAGATCTCCTGTAATATCAGCGGTCTTGTCGCCTGTAATTTTGATGGAGGTGCTTTTGAAAGTCATGTCCGGAAACTTGCCGACATTGAAAAAATCTTCGTTTTTCAGATGTTCATCCCATTTTTCCATGTCCATATTAATGCTGGCGGTTTTAACTGTAACTTCAACCGATGAATTTTCCGGTTTCCCTTCGTCAAAAATAAAATAACCGTCAAAATCAAGGAATTTTCCTTCTGATTTCGAAAAGCCGAGATGGTCGGCAAAAAAGATAATCTGGGTATGGGCTTTATCAAATTCATATCTTTTTGTATCAGCACGAGCCGATATTGCGGCAGTTACAAAAATTATCAAGGATAATGCTAAGGTGGTAAGAAAACGGCTCATGGGGGGAACTCCTTATATAATAGGCACTATAAATTAATAGGACTAAAATATAGCTTTTACCCCCTTCCGGCAAGGCAGGGAGAGAAAATATTTTTTAACGCCCTGTTTTCAGGCCGTCCCACATGATTTTTGAATATTTTTCCCGCTATTAAACAGAGCCTCGGCCATCTCGTCTGCAGCGCGCCCGGAAGCAATGCCACATTTTTCGGTAATTGTAAAAATATCACCGATGGTCTGCCTTATTTTTTCAACATGGGAAATCATGTTTTTATGTGTCAGATCATGACAAAACGGATTCTTCCCTAATTGTTGAAAATATTCATAGCCAACAGCAATAACGCCTCCGGCATTTATGACATAATCAGGAGTGTAGAGAATCCCTTTTTCCTGCAGGCGGTTATCATCTTCGGGTGTTGCAAGCTGATTATTCGCGGCGCCTGCGATAATATCAAATGTCATTTGCGGAATTGTATTGACATTCAGCTGTGCTCCCAAAGCGCAAGGAGCAAAAATTTGTGCATCCGCACTAAAAATCTCGTCAAGTTCGAGAATATGAACTGTTCCGAATTGCTCTCGTGCCTTTTGCAACACCGCGCCCCGAACATCGGTAACAAATAATTCTGCTCCCTGTTCATCCAGCAAACGGCATAATTCATAACCGACAGCGCCCAGACCCTGTACCGCGACTTTTAAACCGTTCATATCCTGACTGCCATATTTGCGCAGCAGAGCCGCCTTGATACCACAGAACACACCATATGCCGTTACAGGAGAGGGATCCCCGCCAAGACATCCTTCTTCAGGTGTTAAACCCATGACATAGGGTGTCTTATGGCGTATTGTTTCCATGTCGCTGACGTTTGTCCCGCTATCCTCGGCAGTAATATAATCGCCATTCAGCGTATCAACGGCACTGCCCATCATTTCCATCAGCGCCGTTGTTTTCATTGTGGAGGGATCCCCGATAATAACACTTTTCCCGCCACCCAGAGGCAGGCCTGCCAGTGCATTTTTATAGGTCATGCCGCGTGAGAGCCGCAACACATCCCGAATGGCATCCTCTTCTGCTGCATAATTGTAGAAACGACACCCTCCCAACGCGGGGCCAAGATTAATATTATGAACGGCAATACAAGCTTTCAGCCCTGTGTCCTTATCTATAAAAAACCGGACAATATGATGACCATCATAGTCGGTAAATTGGCTTAGCTCTGTAGCGTCCAAATCATGATATTCCATGGCTTTCCCCGTTTGTTATGTTTATCTTACCACTATAGAATATTACGGAGAAAAAGGCTTGCCGTGCTGCAGCAAAATATGAAATTTGTTTTTATATTATGAATCAGCTTTTGTTTTTGTAATATTATTTTACAGAAATATAAAAATCTTTAATATTATTGTTCAAGAAAAAGAAAGGAAAAGGAGGCTCTGGTTATCAGGATACTTTATGCCATTTGGCGCCTTGCGGTGTGTCCTCCACGACGATGTCCATAGAATCAAGTGTGGCACGAATTTCATCGGCGCGCGCAAAATCTTTATTCATGCGCGCCGCCTGACGCTCCGCTATCAGCTTTGCAATCATCTCCCCGGCTTCTGGGGACACGTCTTCCTGAAAAGTGCTATCCCACTCTTCCTTATTATATTGTAATATTCCGAAAAGTTTTGTAATGGCAACAAGCTCACCCTTAAGTTTTGCTTTTTGATCCCTCTTTTCTGCCTTTTTAAGATCGGTTATTACACGGGATAATTCGGCCAGTGCTTTGGGTGTATTCAGGTCATCACACAATGCTGCAAAAAATTCTGTTTCTTTCACATCACATTCCGCTATCTTGATATCTTCAACTTCCCGCAGGGTTTTATACATTTTTTTAAAGGTCTGGTAGCATTGCGCCACTAAAGAATCAGACCAGTCAAGCGGCTGGCGGTAATGTGCTGTCAGCAGGGCAAAGCGAATAACTTCGCCATGAATCCCTTTTTCAATCAGATCATGAACCAGAACGACATTGCCGACTGATTTTGATATTTTCTCGTTCTTGACTGTGACAAACCCGTTATGGACCCAATATTTTGCAAAAGACGTAATATCATCTTCATGATCGTGGGCGCAGCAGCTTTGCGCAATTTCATTTTCATGGTGCGGAAATTTAAGATCCGCGCCGCCCCCATGAAGGTCAAACGGGAGTCCCAGGTGTCTTTCTGCCATTGCCGAACATTCAATATGCCAGCCCGGTCTTCCCCGTCCCCAGGGTGAGTCCCATCCGGGCTGGTCATCACTGCTTGGTTTCCAGAGGACGAAGTCAGCAGGATCCTTTTTATAAGGTGCAATTTCGACCCGTGACCCGGCGATCTGGTCATCTCTGCTACGGTGTGATAGCGCGCCGTATTGCGGGAAAGACGGCACATTGAACAGGACATGACCCTCCGCTTCATAAGCGTGTCCTTTGCGGATCAATGACCCGATCAATGACACCATATCGCCGATATGCTCCGTTGCTTTGGGCTGGATATCCGGCCTCTGGACACCCAATTTTGCAAGATCCTGATTATAGATTGCCGCAAATTTTTCTGTCAGAGCCTCAATCGGTTCTTTGGTTTGCGCAGCTGCATTAATGATTTTATCATCAACATCCGTAATATTGGAAACATAGGTTACGTGCGGATAAAGACATTTCATCACCCGAACCAGCAAATCAAAAACAACACCCATCCGGGCATTTCCAATATGGGCGTAGCTGTAAACCGTCGGGCCGCAGGCATAAAGGCGCACATGGGAGGGATCAAGGGGTATAAAATCCTCTTTTTTGCCGCTGAGCGTATTTGTAAGTTTGAGCACGATGATACCTATTTCTTGCAATTTTTAACCAATCACCATAAAACACAAAATAATGATGAAAAGCAAAATGATAAATCACAGACAGAAAAAACAGCAGGAGACAGAAGAGTCTCTCGCGCTTGAAGCTGTACGAACACTGATACGCTGGGGCGGGGATGATCCGGATCGCGCCGGACTGCAAGACACGCCCGCCCGCGTTCTTGCGTTTTATAAAGATTTTTTTTCCGGTCGTGATATTGCCCCCGCCAATTATGCGGGTAGTCTTGCGCCGGATGTGACCTATGATGACTTGATTCTGATCCGTGATATCAGGCTCGTGAGTTTCTGTGAACATCATATGCTCCCCGCCAGCGGGAGGGCTCATATTGCTTATATTCCCGATCAGAAAATTGCGGGACTGGGAAGTTTCGCTAAAATAGCCGCCTTTTGTTCCCGCCGTTTTACAACGCAGGAAGCAATCACCAATGATATTATAGAGATGATCCAGACAGCGTTTTCTCCGTGTGGTGTTGCTGTGATGGTATCGCTTTCACACGGGTGCATGACCCTTCGTGATCCGATGCAAAGCAGGAGCGTGACCCTGACAACAAAATTTTCCGGTATTTTCCAGAGTGAGCCGAGCAGACAGCAGCAGTTTTTAATGCTGGCAGAGCGTCCCTATGATAAAAAGGAATAGAATAGGAGAAGGATAAATGATGACTGCAGAACATACGCTTTGTCAAAAAACAGATAAACCCGCCATCAGGGCACAAACTCCTTTGATCCTTGATAATGGCATTGAAACCAGAATTATAAGTTTTAAAAATCTGTGCGATGATAAAGAACATATCGCCCTTGTTTTTCCGAATGCTGATTTTCCAAAAGTACCCCTGGTGAGGCTGCACTCCGAATGTCTGACCGGCGATGTTTTTGGATCAGCACAATGTGATTGCGGTGACCAGCTTCATGAAGCCAAAACCAGAATGGGTGCCGAAGGGGGCATTTTGCTCTATCTACGACAGGAAGGGCGCGGTATCGGTCTTTATAATAAACTTGATGCCTATAAGGCACAGCATGATCTGGGGCTGGATACTTTTGCCGCCAATACCCATATCGGCTTTGCCGAAGATATGCGCAGTTTTACTGTGGCGGCAGAAATGTTGCAGGCTATGGGTGTCAGGACAATAAGATTACTGACCAATAATCCAGATAAGGTTGCGCAATTACAAATGACAGGCATCGTGATCGAGCAGGTGATTCCGACAGGTTTTTTTGAAAAACTGTCAAACAGACGTTATTTGCAAACAAAGCGCGATAAAGGGCATCTTCTTTAGTCCTGTCTTTTGATTTAAAGGCTTGGCTTTTTTCTTTGTAATGCGTATGTCTTTATCATGTGTGGAATAACAGGTTTTTTTGATCCGGAGCAGCGTCTGAACAAGCTTGAAATGCTGGGCATTGGCAAGCGGATGAGTGATTCCATTGCAAAACGCGGGCCGGATGACGAGGGACACTGGCAGGATCCTGATCTTGCTTTATTGCTCGGCCACAGGCGTCTGTCGATTATTGATTTATCAGCCGAGGGTCACCAGCCGATGGAATCGGCTTCGGGGCGTTATATTATTATTTATAATGGGGAAGTTTATAATTTTCGGGAATTGGCGGTAGAGCTTGCCGTAGCGCCGCATACCTTCCGGGGGCGTTCGGACACGGAAATTATGCTGGCTGCTTTCGAAAAATGGGGTGTGAACCAGACATTACAAAAACTGGACGGCATGTTTGCCTTTGTTCTGTGGGACAGGGAAACCGGAATGCTGCACTTTATTCGTGACCGTCTGGGCAAGAAACCGCTTTATATCGGCTGGGCGGGAAAAACACTGGTTTTCGGATCGGAGCTGAAATCTCTTTGTGCCCATCCTGATTTCAAACCACAAATCAATAAACAGACTCTGACCCTTTATATGCGCTATGGCTATGTTCCCGCACCTCATTGCATTTATAATCAGGTCTGGCAAATTCCGGCAGGATGCAGAATTTCTCTTGATTTGCGGAATCTTGAATCTGGCTCTGATCTAAACAGGATGATAGAGTCCTACTGGTATCATCCCCGTATTGTCGAGGAAGCGCAGCATCGCGCAAAGCCCCAAAATGCTGCGCAGGCAATTTCTGAATTTAAAGAGCTTTTGACATGGTCAGTGCAGCAAAGAATGGTTTCCGATGTTCCCCTTGGCGCATTTTTATCAGGAGGAATCGACTCCAGCATTATTGTCGCATTGATGCAGCAAAATGCAGTGCAGCCGGTGAAAACATTTACGATCGGTTTTGAAGAGGCCGGTTTTAATGAAGCGGCTTACGCAAAAAAAGTGGCGCAGTATTTGGGAACAGAGCATCATGAGCTTTATTTAACCCCCCGCGATGCACAGGATGTCATTCCGCAATTACCGGATATCTTTGACGAACCCTTTGCCGATGTTTCCCAGATTCCGACATTGTTGCTTTCACGTTTTGCGCGGCAGCATGTAACGGTGGCACTTTCGGGTGATGGCGGAGATGAAATGCTCGGTGGTTATCAGCGTCATTATAGGGTGCCTGAACTCTGGAATAAGGTGGGCAGATTCCCGCTTCCTTTGCGCCGTATCATGGGACGCCTGATAACCGCCTTACCGGAGGAGCGCTGGGATCGTCTTGTCCCGCAGCAACCGCAATTTGGGGAACGTCTTTATAAAGTAGCCGAATTATTGCCATTGCAGGATCCGGAAGCCGTCTACCGTCATCTTGTGAGCCGCTTTACCGCGCCGCAGGATATTGTGAAGGGGGGAAGTGAACCAGTCATTCCACTTACTGACCCGTCATGGCATCCTAAAGGATTGGGTTTTGCTGAACGCATGATGTATGGTGACGCGCTGTCTTATCTGCCCAATGATATTCTTGTAAAAGTCGACCGCGCCAGTATGGCGGCGTCACTGGAAGCGCGTGCGCCGCTTCTTGACCGGAAAATTTTTGAATATGTCTGGTCATTGCCGCTGGAGATGAAAATCAGGAAAAATATCAACGGGAACGGGATGGAAGGGAAATGGTTGCTACGACAGATATTGCAGCAATATCTGCCTGCAGATTTGTATGAGCGCCCCAAACAGGGTTTTGCGATGCCGATCGGGACATGGCTGCGTGACCCTCTGCGGGACTGGGCAGAAGACTTGCTTGATCAGAAAAATCTCGAGCAGGCAGGGTATCTTGATGCCGTGACAGTGCGTGCCCTCTGGAACGACCATTTGCAGGGCAAAGGCCGTCATGCCGACAAACTCTGGACAATCCTTATGTTTCAGAGCTGGCAGAAACGATGGATGTAATCTCACATTGTGGACGGCGAACCGGATTGTAAATGAGCCTGCTTTTCTGCCGGAACAATTAAAGATTTATCATGATGGATAACTTCTGATTCCGGTGCCTTTAGATCTTTTCCGCCAATAAAGGCATTTTCAAGCACCTGATCAATCGTTTTGACAGGAATGATTTCAAGCGCATTTTTAACCTGCGCCGGAACATCATCCAGATTCCTTATATTCTGTTCGGGAATCAGGACAGTCTTGTAGCCCGATCGCGCCGCTGCAGAGAGCTTTTCCCGTAAGCCGCCAATCGGCGTTACTTTACCTGTCAAACGTATTTCACCGGTCATGGCAATATCCTTGCGGACAGGTTTTCCTGTTATAATAGAAAATAATGTGGTCAGCATTCCGACACCTGCAGAAGGGCCATCTTTGGGAATCGCGCCTTCAGGAACATGAAGGTGAAGGGTCGAGCGCTCCAGTTTTGCAAGACTGTTCTGATAGCCCAGCTCTCCGGCTTTTTTCTTGGCAACGGTCAGTGCCACCCGCATGGATTCCTTCATGACATCGCCCAGATTTCCGGTTAGAATAATCGGAACATTTTCACGGGGAAGAAGCACGGCTTCAATCGGCAGAGTCGCGCCGCCGATGTCTGTATAGGCAAGGCCAGTGACAACGCCGATCTGATCTTCTTCCTCGGCCAGATCATGGGTGAATTTATATTTCCCGGCATATTTTTCAAGATTTTCTACGGTGATCGCAACGGTTTTACATGTTCCGTTGAGCGCGGTAACGGCATTGTCACAAAGTTTTCCGATTTCTCTTTCCAGCGTCCTGACGCCGGATTCTCCGGTATAATGATCAATAAGCTGATGCAGGGCCTCATCAGTGATAGAAAACTCTTTCTCGTCCAGCCCGTGCGCCTGCCTCTGTCCGGGAACCAGATGGCGTCTGGCGATTTCCATTTTTTCATCAGGGGTGTAGCTTTCCAGATGGATCATCTCCATCCGGTCTTGAAGAGGGAGCGGGATTCCTGCCTGAACATTGGCCGTTGCAATAAACAGAACCCTGGAAAGGTCATAACCAACACCGAGATAATGATCCATAAAAGAATGATTCTGTGCCGGATCAAGAACCTCCAACAAGGCTGAAGCGGGGTCGCCCCTCGAGTCAGAAGAAAGTTTATCAATTTCATCCAGCAGGATCACAGGGTTGCTTTCCCCGGTTTTTGCCAGTCCGCTTAGAAGTTTTCCCATTTGCGCGCCAATATAGGTGACACGGTGACCACGGATTTCCGCTTCATCTCTCACACCGCCCAGCGCCATCCGGAAAAGTTTTCGCCCCGTGGCTTCCGCGATGGATTTTCCAAGAGATGTTTTTCCGATACCCGGAGGGCCAACCAGACAAAGAATTTGCGGGGATACCGAATTTTCACTTTTCTGTTCCGCAAGTCTTTTCTGCACTGTCAGAGTCTTGATGATCTGTTCTTTGACCGTATCCATACCATAATGATCCTGATCCAGAACTTTGCGGGCATGGGTAATATCATGATTAATCTTGCCGCATTTATTCCAGGGAAGCCCCAGAAGGGTATCCAGATAGGTTCGTATAATATCGGCCTGTGGGAATCCGGGTTCCATGGATTCAAGACGCGCAACCTCTTTTGATGCTTTTTCACGGGCTTCCGGAGAAAGATTTATTTGCGTAATCCGTTCTTTATAGGCATCAATTTCATCGTTTGTTTTATCAAGTCCCAGCTCTTCCCGAATAATTTTCAACTCATTCTCGAGATAAAATTTTCTCTGGTCTTTTTCTATTCTGTCTTGGGCCTGTTCTTCTATATCCCGGTCCGTATTGCGGTTGTCGATTTCCCTGATGAGTAATGTTATAAGCTTTTCAAATCGCGCCGCCGGATCGGTTTCTTCCAGCAGATCCCGTTTTTCGGCAAAAGAAAGATCTTCCAGACAAGAAGCAATAAGAGAGCCTTGTGCCTCTAAATTTCCTTTTACTTTCTCCAGAGAGGACAATAGATATTGCTCCTCCTCAATTCCTGCATTGATATAATCTTTGAATTTACGGCAGGCAACACGGACAAGGCCTGACATTTCCTTGCTATCCTTCCGCTGATCCGGAATTTCTTTAAATTCTGCGGCTAAAAATTTACCCTGTTTGAACTGGCGGACCTCTACGC
Organism: Alphaproteobacteria bacterium CG_4_9_14_3_um_filter_47_13; assembly: GCA_002789675.1. GTDB lineage: Bacteria > Pseudomonadota > Alphaproteobacteria > Micavibrionales > Micavibrionaceae > UM-FILTER-47-13. Next base: position 92,280 of record PFTR01000108.1, read on the forward strand.
GGGCGCCGCTGGAAATATCCAGTTCTATGCTCTTGTTATCTATATTCCTATAACCGAAAATATCGCAGAGAACACCGACAGAATATAAATTCCTGACAGGATCATCGCCCTTTGTCCCGTCCTTTTGCGTCAGAAGGATAAACTGTTTTCCCTGCTCCAGAGCCTCCGTCAGGGATTTGAGTACCTGCGCATTGGAAACGGGGACGGTTTTATCAGTATATGGAAAGACTATGTCATTTTCTATTGTAATAACAGGCAAAAATGAGGGTGTCCCTGCCAATTTCTTTTTACTATTATCAGCCATATTCTATATCTCTGGGTTTGATTTTATAAGTTTATTCTAATATCCGAACTATTTCCTGGGATATGAATAATAACTTTGCCCTATAAAAACCACGATTTACATATTTTTGTCAAGTTATTCTCTGTAAATCAGAAATATTTTTATAACGAAAAAAGATACGGAGCAGACTATAAGATCAGGCTTCCATTTTAGCATTTGTATCAGGGCGCGGCACGAGTTCGAGAATCTCCTCGCAAATATCATCTGTTGTGATTTTATGTTCGATCGCCCGTTCACCGCGAATCAGGCGGTGACGTAGAACAGCAGAGAGCATGGTCTCGACATTTTCCAGCTCGACCTGTTTCTGGCCGTTCATCCAGGCATGACTACGGCACACACGGTCAAGGGCAAGGCTTGCCCGGGGGCTGGCACCAAACGCAATGAAACTTTTAAGTTCGTAAGTATAGCGCTGCGGATAGCGGGTCGCAAAAATTAAATCCACCATATATTTTTCTACATATTCCGGCACGGTAATCTGGTCTATCTCGCGGCGTGCGGCAAAAATTGTTTCCTGTGTCGTAATTTTGCGCGTATCTTTATGAATATCGCCATCCTTGTTTTCCTGACTGACTTCTTTACGAATGAGACGGATAATATCTATTTCTGCTGCCTCATCAGGATAATCAACCGTGACATGCATCAAAAAACGATCCATCTGGGCTTCAGGCATAGGAAACGTTCCTTTCTGTCCCGCCGGATTCATTGTTGCCATAACCATAAACAAATCAGGGACTTTATGCGTTTTCCCATTCACCGTGACCTGTCTTTCCTCCATCGCTTCCAGCAACGCATTCTGGGTTTTTGGCGGGGCGCGATTGACTTCATCGGCAAGAACAATATTATTGAAAATTGGCCCGGGAATAAATTGCGTCATATTGCCGTCATTCCCTTCAAGAAGCTGTTCACGCCCTGTGATATCACCGGAAACCAGATCGGGTGTAAATTGTATCCGGCTGAAATTACCTTCTATATTTTTTGATAATGCTTTGATGGCACGTGTTTTTGCAAGGCCGGGGAGCGATTCAACCAGAAGATTCCCATTGGAAAGAATGCCAATGACAAGACGCTCTACAATCTCTTCTTGCCCGATGATTTCCTGCGCGACACTTTGTTGTAGCTCGCCTATTTTCTGACGTATGTTCATAAATGTCCTTTAAATTTTTTGATCTTCAATAAAAACCCTTTATTATAGTATATAACATTCGCGTCTTAACAAAGAGTTACAGTAACCCCCCTTCTTTATTTTACGTAATGTTTTTACAATGTCTTAAGACTCTTTCCTTATTATAGGGAAGAGTTTTGTTGATGTACAAAAGGATATCCCTCACATGGTTAATAAATTTCTGGTGACAGATGATGCGCTGGAAGAACTTATTTTTCAGTATTGCCGTGACTATACGACATTAGAGCGTAAGGGACGCTTTGACCGTATTTCCGGACGTGATCGTGAGCTTGACGAGACTATTCTGATTTTGCTTCAGAAAGGGCGCAAAAATGCCGTGTTACTGGCGCCTGCCGGTGTTGGTAAAACGGCTCTGGTCGTGGGGCTTGCCCAAAAAATTGTCGCGGGAGATGTTCCCGAATATCTAAAAAATGCGCGGGTGCTTGAAATTGATTTATCAAGCATGGCATCGGGTACAAGTGGCCCTGCCGATTTTCAAAGCCGTTTTATTCCTTTGTGCCGTGGAATGGCCGAGCGTTATCATGCGCCGGAATATCCGAAATATATTATATTTATTGATGAAATACATATGATTATGCCAACCTGTGAGGGTTCAAGTTACCGTGGCTTATCCGAAGTGATGAAACCCTATCTGACAGTCGGGGATCTTCATGTTCTCGGAGCAACCACCCATGATGAATATAGAATCTATGTGAAAGAAGATCCGGCGCTTGACCGGCGCTTTCAACAGGTTCCGCTCGAAGTTCCAACACCGGAAGAAACATATCATATCTTACAGCTTTTACGGAATAGCTACGAAACGCATCATAAATTAAAAATTCCGGATGATGGCCTTCGCCTGATTATTAAATTGACAGAAGAATTTCTGCCACGCCGGAACCAGCCGGATAAATCCATTATTATTATGGATGGCGCCTGTGCCTGGCATGTGATGAAAAATGGAGTAGGCGGCGACCTTAGTCTTGATTCAATCCGGAAAATGGTTTCTATCGAATGTAAAATCCATCCGGACGCTCTGGAGTAGTAAAGCTAAAATCATCCTGTTACTGACAGGAGAGACATTCCTCATACTCGTTTTCCTGTGATATCGAATCTCCCAGCTCGGGCTCGCGATTGCTTTTGGAAGCGCTGGAAAGGCTGCGCTGCCAGCTTGCATGACTTTCGGCACGCTGGATAGATTTGGAGCGGCAGTAATAAAGGGACTTAATGCCTTTCTTCCATGCCTCCCAATGAACCTGATGCAGATCTTTTTTGTGCACATTGGCAGGAAGAAAAACATTGAGAGATTGCGCCTGACAAATAAAAGGGGTGCGGTCACTGGCATGTTCGATGAGCCAGCGTTGATCCATTTCAAAAGCCGTTTTGAATACGTCTTTTTCTTCCTGTGTCAGGAAATCCAGATACTGCACAGAACCTTCATTGGTAAAGATCGAAGACCAGACATCTTCGCTATTCATGCCTTTTTCTTCCAGAAGGGCTTCCAGATATTTATTTTTAACCGGGAAAGATCCGGATAATGTTTTATGTGTATAGGCATTGGCGGCGTGGGGCTCAATTCCCGGCGATGAACCACCGCATATAATGGAAATGGACGCTGTCGGGGCAATCGCCATTTTATTGGAAAAACGCTCCATAATGCCGTAATCGGCAGCATCCGGACAGGCGCCGCGCTCTTCTGCCAGTGTTTTCGAGGCATCATCGGCCTGACGCTTGATATGCTGGAACATACGGCGATTCCAGACTTTTGCCATGACGGATTCCATGGGAATCATTTTACTTTGCAGGAAAGAGTGAAAACCCATCACGCCCATCCCGACACTGCGTTCGCGCATGGCCGAATATTTAGCGCGTTTCATGTTATCGGGCGCTTTATTGATAAAATCAGTCAGAACATTATCAAGAAAACGCATCACATCTTCTATAAATGTTGGGTGATCCTGCCACTGTTCGAACTTTTCAAGATTAAGGGAAGACAGGCAGCATACCGCTGTACGGTCATTCCCCAGATGATCTTTTCCGGTGGGGAGTGTGATTTCCGAACATAAATTGGACATCTTGACATTAAGGCCAGCCATTTTGTGATGTTCCGGAATCCTGTCATTCACATGGTCGATATACACAATGTAAGGTTCTCCCGTCTCCATACGGGCTGTAAGAATGCGAATCCACAGATCACGGGCGCGGACACGGTCAACAATATGTTTGTCCTTGGGACTTTTAAGCGTCCATTCTTCATCATTTTCAACAGCTTCCATAAAGCGGTTTGTTATCAGAATCCCGTGATGAAGATTTAATGCCTTGCGATTCGGATCCCCGCCTGTCGGGCGTCGTAATTCTATAAATTCTTCAATTTCAGGATGCCATATAGGCAGGTAAATAGCCGCAGATCCGCGCCGGAGCGATCCCTGAGAAATAGCCTGCGTCAGAGAATCCTGTACTTTAATAAAAGGTACAATTCCTGATGTTTTGCCATTACGTCCGACCTTTTCACCAATAGAACGGACATTACCCCAATAAGAGCCTATGCCACCGCCCAGAGCGGCCAGCCAGACATTCTCGTTCCACAAACTGACAATATCGCCAAGACTGTCCCCCGATTCGTTGAGGAAACAGGAAATTGGCAAGCCACGATTTGTGCCGCCATTAGATAGAATAGGCGTTGCCGGCATAAACCATAAATTCGACATATAATCATAAATGCGTTGCGCATGGGCGCTGTCATCACTGTAATACATGGCGCCACGCGCAAATAGGTCCTGAAATGATTCTTCCGGCAGGAGATAGCGATCCTGTAATGTGGCTTTCCCGAATTCTGTAAGATATGAATCGCGGGAGCGGTCAATATGGACACGGTTGCCTCTTTCCATTTGGGCGACATCAAACATTTCGTACTCCTTGCGAGTCAGTTATAATTATACACAATCGTGACTGTATGAATGTGGATAGATTGTGGATAAACACTATCCGTTGCGGTTTCGATTTAATAAACATACTAGATATCGTGGGTGTGGTCAGCAGGACGTTATTCCTATTACGGCGGAAATTTATTCAGAAACAAATGATAAGTATCTGAAATTCAGGGGCAGATTTTATTTTATATACTAAATTACCCACTGGTTAAAAAGTAACAATAATTCAATATTATTGAAAATATTGTCTTCGGATGCCTCTTTCTTGGAATAAAGCTTCTGTATATAATGGATTAGTTGTGAATGATTTTTGAAAGGCAGGGTGACAGAGCGCTTTTCAAAGGATATTCTATCAAAGATATATTGGTTTTTATTGGCATTGAAATGCTGGAATAGGAATACAGGGGATGAAACGCAGGTTCTCCGGAAACATTTTTCTATCGGTTTGTGTCGCAATGTTGTTGTGCTCCGGCGGCGCATCCGCACAAACGGCACTGGAAAAACTTAAAGCGGCTACACAGGATCCGGAGCGGGTGCGGCAGCCTTCGGCATTGCCTGCTGAAAGGGCGCAGCCGCCGCGTGCGCCCGGTCTTTCTCTTTCGTCTGATGCCGATACTAATATGATTGATCCTTTTGCTGTCAAAGACGCACCGGCTGAAAAATCCGCTCAGGAGATCGAAGCTCTCATCCGCGAAGAATCCATGAATGCAGCGCTAACAGGTCTTCTACCGATGGAACCGGACGAGATAAGAAAGCTGCTGGAGCGTTTTGACGATACGCAGCAGGCAGTAGAAATTCCGGTTTATCCTTATCCCGAACCAGAAATCATTGCGGAAACGGTTTCTCTGGATCCCGGTTCGGTTCCTCCCGTCATTAAAGTAGGGGCAGGCCACGTCACGACATTAACGCTTCTGGATATAACCGGTGCTCCGTGGCCTATTCAGGATCTTGCCTATGCCGGAAATTTCGAGGTCATAACTCCCGAGCCGGGCGGCCATGTGATTCGCATAACCGGGATGTCTGAATTTGGTTACGGCAATGTTTCGATCCGGCTTCTGGAACTAAAAACACCTGTTACATTTACGTTGAAAACATCACGTGATTCCGTCTATTACCGTTTTGATGCGAGAATACCGGAATATGGCCCCATGGCACAGGCGCCCCTGATAGATGGCGGCTTAACCCTTGCCGCCGGCAATTCCATACTTGGCCAGATTCTGGATGGTGTCCCCCCTAAGGGTGCTGAAAAATTTAAAGTCGGGGGTGTCGATGGCCGTACAACGGCTTATTTATATCAGGAAACAACATATGTACGGACACCATTGTCGCTTTTGTCTCCGGGCTGGTCGGGCTCTGTGTCCTCTGCTGATGGCATGAATGTTTATGCTGTCGTAAATGCTCCTGTATTATTGCTGTCTGATCATGGCCAGGTTGTGCATGCTCGTTTAAGTGAAGAGGATACGCTTGATGAATAACAACGAGTTTAACGAGGATCCGGTTGATTTTGATGATTCTGCCGCCGAGGGAGGATTTGAAGACTTCGAGGGGGGGGGGGCAACGCTCGGCGATATGTGGCGCAATAACCCGCTGGTCAAAATCGGCGTTATTGCCGGAGGCCTTATAACGGTGATTGGTGCTGTTATTCTTTTCGGTGGTTCTTCGGAACCTCCCCCCCCCCCGTCCCATGTTGCCAGCGGGGAACAGGTAAAAGAAGCGCCTGGAACGGGGCCTGTGCCCGATGCCTACAGACAGGCGATAGAAGAAGCAACAACCCAAAGAACGGAAGAAGCAACACGGACAGGCGGTAGTGTCATGCCGACCCCCATAGACGCGCCGGTTAGCCGTCTGCAATTGCCAGAAGAGGGGCATGCGCTGGAAGATCCTCTTGAGCGCTGGCGGCGTATTCAGGAAGAAAGACAAAAACAGATAGAGCAACAAAAAGTAGACTTAGCCGCCCCCTTAAATCCGAATGCTGATGCGATTGAAGCGCTTGCAAATGTTATGGTCGGACAAATGGAAGGGATTCTCAATACAAAGAAACCATTGGCGCCCATTGTCAAGGATGTAACAGAGTCAAATTTTCTGGAAGAAAAGCGGGAAGCGGAAGCGCAGAAAAAAGCAGAACAAATTGCTGATGCTTCTGTGAACAGAGAAGACAGCATTGTAAATATTCTCATTCCGGCGGGAACTATTGAATATGCCCAAATGATTTTGGAAGCCAATTCAGATATAAAAGACGGGCCGGTTCTGGCTCATCTGGTAAGCGGACCTCTGGCTGGTTCAAAATTATTGGGGAGCTTTGATGTCGAGGAGGAATATCTTGTTCTGAATTTTCAACTTATTGTTATTGACGGGATTGGCCATTCTATAACGGCTATTGC
>PFTR01000098.1 GCA_002789675.1 Alphaproteobacteria bacterium CG_4_9_14_3_um_filter_47_13
TATGGCATCGTCCGGCGTTAAAATCGAAGTTTTAAGGCTGGCGCGGATATTCTCCGGCGTCTCTGTAAACGGTTTTTTCAAAAGCTCCGCCAGCACCGCCTTGGCCTTTTCGAGCGCGCCGCCATACACTTCAAAAAATTTCTCAACACTGACATGTTGCGCAGGATCATCCATCCAGCAATCATAATCTGTGACAAGGCAGAGCGTCGCATAGGCCATTTGCGCTTCTCGTGCCAAAAATACCTCCGGCACGTTGGTCATGCCGACCAGATCGGCCTTGACCGCCTCACGCAGGAAAAAGCTTTCTGCTCTCGTTCCTAATCGCGGCCCCTCAACACAGGCATAGGTCTTGCCGCTATGCAAAGGTTGATTGATCCGTTTTGCTGCGGATTCAATATCAGCACTTAAGCCCGGACATGCCGGATACGCCATGGAAACGTGCCCGGCAATGCCTTTGCCAAAGAAGGTATAATCCCGTTTACCGCGCGTATGATCGAAATATTGTGAAGCCAATGCCAAATCGCCGGGTTTTAAGTCCTGGCGCAAACTTCCCGCCGCCGATACGCCAAACACACGCTGCGCGCCCAGCTTTTTGAGTGCGAAGATGTTCGCGCGGTAATTCACCTCATGCGGCAGGTATTTGTGGCCAGGACCGTGGCGAGAGAGAAACAAAATGCTCTGACCCTGATATTGCCCCTGCACAATCGGTGCGGAGGGTTTGCCAAACGGCGTTTCAATATCATGCTCTTTTTCGACCTCCAGTCCTTCGAGCGCGTAAAGCCCTGATCCTCCTATGACGCCGAGCATGTGCCAATCTCCTTTTTGTTTAAACAGGTTATGAGGCTTCCCAGCATAAAGCCTGCTGTGCAGATGACCAGCCCGTAAATATTTACTCCCGTCGTCAGTGCATATTTACCGGAACCGACCGCGACCCAGTCTTGAAAAATACCCGGCCAGAAGGCCAATAAAGTGCCCAGAAGCAACCCCGGCCAGAAGGCCAGATGAAAATTGATTGCGCTTGTCGGCAAAAAGCTGAGCAGAATGACAGGAGCAAGCCCCATGACCATCGTGCCGCTGATTGTCGTGGCGGCAATAATAGCCGGGCCGATCTGATCGCCCATATAAATGCTCAGAAGCGGCAAGTTGCCGAGCACAGCCAGTCCAATGATCAGCCACCGTGCATGATCAACACTGTTTTCAGCCATTACATTGCGGGTTTTCCAGTCAAGAATGCCGAGTTTTCCGGCGCTGGAAAACGTTGAATCCAGCGTCGATCCTGCGCTTGTCAGCATCATGACGTTAAAGATGAGCAGCATCGGCAGCCCGAGGGCTGTCGAAACGCTCAAGGCTGCATTGCTTCCGGTATAGCCCTGCAAATTGGCGAAGACACCGACCAGCCCGAACAGAACAATAAAAGCGCCGCTGAGCAGTCCGGCCAGGATAAAGCCCTTGAGCATGGTTTTGGGCTTTGTGATAAAGGCGCGGTCCGTCATCACCGGATCATGAAAGGGATAGCTGAAAATCTGGACAAAAGCCAAAAGACAGAATGTCAGGGCCGCGCCCGTCATATCCGGGGTGGCTTGCGGCCATTCCTGTATCAGAGGCGGCGAGACGACATAGAGAATAATGGCCAGCAATAAACCGGCAAATATCATCTGCACAGCATCGGTGAGAAGGCTGGAGCGCAAGCCGCCGCGCCATGTATAGATGACCGTAAAAACAGTGAAAACGACAACGGCCAGCCAGTAATGCAAACTGCCTTCCGCGCCAAAGAAGGTGCCGACAACCTTGGTATTCGACCAGACTTCATTATAAAGTCTAATGCCTACAGCAATAAGAAATAAACGCATGCCGACCAGGCCGTATTTGCCACGCAGGAAAGCAGGCAAAGATTCATACGTTGTGCGCGTTCTGATGATGTAAAAAGCAATCCCGGCGACAATGAAGCTCAGGTAATAGACACCGTATCCAACGCCGCCCAGAAAACCGAATGCGTTGGAGAGATTTGCAGCGTTGACGATAGATTTGGCAAATATCCATGAAATAGCAGCACTGGCTACAAGCAGCCATAAGGACGGCTCTTTCCCATCCTCATGCCGTCCGGTAAAAAAGCCAGATGAGCTGACTTTTTTCGGCGCACGCCACCAAACAATCCCCATATAGACAAGAGCCAGCGCCCAAAGCGCCATTACATGTTCCGAATTCATGATTTTTTCCATTCTGCTTTTTTTTCCATGAGATTAAAGCCCGTCTGCCGCGCCTCGCTTTCAGGCAGAATATCCAAAGACGGCCATAGTCCGGAGGTCAGAGCCTGTGAATATCCGCCCGGTAAATCAGCCTTTTTCATTTTGGCCTGTGCTTTAGAGGCCGGATAAGAAAGCGACTTGTGCTCAAAAACAATCTTACCGTCTGATTGTGTAATCAGGCTGTACCAGACACGCGGCGTACCGTCATTGGCAGGCATGCCGATTACGCCCGCATTATGCCAGCATGTATCTCCAATAATTTTTGTAAAAGGCAAGCCGGAATGTCCGCTAATGATGCAATCTACACCCGCTTTTTGAATATGATCCTTCAGTTTTTCCTCGGAATCGGAAGCAAAGACGAATTCGCTGACATTCTGAGCACTGCCGTGAACAACTGCAAAACTTCTTTCGCCGAACGTGAAATGCAGATGCTCCGGCAGAGATCCAAACCATTCTTTGATATCGGCGTTGATTTGTGAGCGGCAATAGGAAAACCATGACTTTGACAGGACGTCACAGGCCGTGCCTTCCTCAAAACCGCACCCGCATTCCTCAGAGTCTTCAGCCAAAAATACTTCGCAATTTCCCTGAATAATATTGATGTTCTTGTTACGCAAAAAATAGGAGGTTTCTAACGGATCGGCGCAGTAAGCCACGATATCGCCTGTGCATATAATATGATCCGGCGCAATGCCGAGTTTTCCCGCTTCTGCAAAGAGCGCCTGTGTGGCCTCCAGATTTCCATACGGCCCTCCAAAGACAAGGAGTGTTTCTGCCTCTATATGACCGAGATTGGCTGCTTGCATCACCATCCCCTTAAAACTTAAGTTGCAATTCGGTCTGAAGCATGGGAACGGTGCGTTCATCATCAAAGCCGCGAATGGCGGACGGTCCGTCAAAATGGGTCAGGATGCCGTTGACCTGCAGGCGCGTATTGGGATTGATAAACCAGTTTAGCCCGGCAGTTGAAGCGTAAATGGTATCACCGTTATTTCCGGTATCGGCGTCAAGATGCGCAACATCGCCGCGCCAGAGCAACTCCAGCCCCTTGCTGTGATCACCATACAGAAAATAGGATGGCTGAATATAGCCGCCATAAAGCCTGACATCATCCTCATTGACGCCGTCAAACTCGAAAGCCATAGCTTCGCTGCGGAAACTCCATGGCCCTTCCTTGATATAGACATCACCGCCTATACCCCTTCGCTCGCCTTCAATCGGGACGCTGACATAGGAATTAAAGCCTAAATCGGCAAGCTGAAGGTTTTGACGTTCTTCCGTGCTGTGATCTAGCGCAATAGACGCAGAAAAATCCTTGTCATCGGAGAAGTAGGTCAGCTTTGCCTGAATTTCCTTGTCGCCGTTATCATCCGAGAGATTGTCATTCGCCCGGCCATTGCCGTTATAAACGCCTGCGCTGTACCACCAGTTGTTATTCTCGCCGAGATAGCCGTGCAGCATGGCACCGAATTGTACATCGACCGCCGGAAGCAGGAACAGGCTGTTCAAAGCCATATAACGTTCAATCGTATCAATTGAGCGGGATGATCGTGCATTTTCCGTGCTGAATTGCGTAGTGAATTTACCGGCCCTAAGCTGTAAATCATCATCCAGAAGCTTAATGTTGCTGCGAGCTTCAACCAGGGCAAAATCGGATGCGCCTGGCGTAGCGGTTCCTGCGCCCCCGTCTATTTCAACCAGAAGCTCTACGTCTTCGCCAAGATTAGCCAGAAAATCAAGCCGCGCCCTGCGGATAAAGAAATCACCGTTCTCATCACTGCGGTTCAAAGCGCTGTCAAACACGGTCAGATTGTTCTGCACATATCCTAGAACACGAAGTTGATTGTCACCTTCGCGAATAAAAAAACCGCCGCCGCCTTCGTTGTAGCCGACCTCTATGTTATCAGAAAAATTCCGACCAGCTGCCGGTTCAATAGATGCCTGCTCAAACGCAGCGCTCTTCTTTTCAATGTCTTCTAAACGCAGGGCAAGATTTTCAACCTTTTTTCCTACATCATTATTTGCTGTGGAGGAATGCTCAATACTTGCGGGCTTTTGTATTTCCGCGCTGCCATCTTGCAGGCGCGCCACCTGTTGTTTCAGGGCGCTGTTTTCCTGTTCCAGTTTGTCCTGCCGCACTTTTAAGGCTTGAAGTTCCTGCATGATGGCCTGCATGTCCTGCGCCCGTGCACTCTGGTAAGGCGTTAAAGTAAAAATTGCGCACCCGGCCAAAAGGATAGCGCTGCGATAGTAGTTTTTCATGAAAAGACCTCTCTTGGCAGTATTCAAATAGCTTCACTGCCAAAGGGTTTCGTTAACTATTCGTTAATAGTTACATGTCTTGAAATTAATTTACCGCCACTTCAGCGCAAACTTGCCAATCATCATGCCCGCCATGCACATCAACATAATCGGCAAAGCATGCCAGACGATCAGGTGGGCGGGGTTGTCATTCTGTTCGATCAGGCGCATGAGCATATAACCAAAGGCCGTGACGGAAAGCGTGGCCATGCTGCCTGCCCAGCAGCACTGAATAGTCGCCCCCATTCGCACGATCAGGAAAATAGCAATGCCGGGTGGTACACTGAAGAGGGCAATATGCCA
>PFTR01000032.1 GCA_002789675.1 Alphaproteobacteria bacterium CG_4_9_14_3_um_filter_47_13
TATTTTCCTGATCGTGCGCATGGGGGCGACTATTCAGTGCTGCTGGGCAGGCAGCATGGCCACGCTCTCGGTCACGGCTTTTGGGTATATGCTCATGCGCTTGATCGAGCAGAATGACAATCCCGCCCACCTGATCGTCTGGCATGCTTTGCCGATTATGTTGATGTGCATGGCGGGCATGATGATTGGCAAGTTTGCGCTGAAGTGGCGTTAATTTTTTCGTGAAATGTAACTATTCATGAAAAATTAGAGAAACCCTCTTGCAACAACGTTATTCAAATAATTGCCCAAGAGGTCTAAATGAAAAAATATTGCTGCAAGGCTATTCTTATAACTGGCACTACACTGTTTATTCTCAATCCTTTATGTGCTGCGCAGGCGCAAGATGTCATGCAGGAATTGCAAGCGCTGAAAACGCGGCAGGATAATCTGGAAGATGAAAACAAGGCTTTAAAAGAGCAGGTTGCTCATCTAAAGAGCAATTACAAAGTGTCTGCGATAAAACAGCCTTTTGAACCTGAACGCCTTTCAGACAATAGCTTAAACTTGCAGAAAAAAGTAGATAATCTGTCCGTGCGTCTAAAAGATGTCGAGGAGAAAGGCACGGCATTTGATCCGGCCGCAGGCCAGAATGATATTGAGACCGGTTATAATGAGGGCGGCGGAGGATTTTATGTCCGCGAAGGCGATAATCAACTTCGTGTGCTCGGATATGTGCAGAATAACCTGACAATATCCGATAGCGCCTTAAATCGCAGTGATGAAAATGGAGACTTTTTTATTCGCCGAGCACGGTTGGATTTTCTGGCCAATCTGGGTGAAAACGTCGAGCTTCTGGTTGAGATTGACGGTGGAGCGGGAACGGCGACCCCGGGCGCTTCAGACTTTGCGCTTGTAGAGGCGCGCACCAATATCAAACTCTTGGATGACGATCTGCAGCTACGCGCCGGAAAATTTACCTCTCAGTTCAGTACAGAAAATGCCAGATCCTCTCGCTCGATTGATACAATTGAGCGCTATATGGCTTTGAACAGCCTGTTTTTGCTTCCAGCTGTCGATGTGCAATTCGGGGCTATGCTTCATGGATATCTGGGGGGCAATAATAACTGGTGGTACAGCGCAGGCGTTTATAACGGTAATGGCCGGGCGAATGACAATCTTTCCGATGATAACGGCGATAAAGAAGTCCAAACAAAACTGACTTATTTATCCGATGATAAGAATTTCTCCGCCTCGCTCGCTCTGGATTACAGCACGGAAGAACAACAAAATCTTCAGCTGTCCGATCTCGGTTTTAACTCCTATGTCAGTGTTCCTGTTGATGGTGAGCGAAAAGGTATAGGCGGCGATGTTTACTTCAAAGAAGGGCCTTGGAGCTTTCGCAGCGAAGGTATGGCTTTTCAGTTTGATGGTGTGAATGAGGATAATGTCGGTCTTTACGGTGGATTTATACAGCCGTCTTATTTTTTGTATGGCGACCAAAACAACGGACTTGAGCTGCTTTGGCGGGGTGATATCGCACATATCGATGCTGATACCGGGAATAACGGTGATACTATCTTCGCCTCGACGGCAGGCGTGAACTGGTTTATTAATCCGAATACGCGCCTTCAGCTCAACGGTATCCTCACGCATTTTGACGGTCCATCCGCTATTCGCGGGTTTGATGGCGAGCGCACCATTCCCATGCTGCAAACCGAATTACAGCTTAAGTTTTAGGGGATTACAGGATGCATACTTTAGACCTTGGCCTTATAGAGTCAGAAAGGCTTCTTGTCTTCGGTGGGCCTTACGGCAACCTCGAAGCAGTACAAGCCTTATTCACTGAAGCGGTAAAACTTGGTGTAGCGGCTGAGCATATTATTTGCACGGGTGATATCGTGGCTTATTGCGCTGATCCGTTGGAAACAGCATACTTCATACGTAATAAAAATATTCGCAACATTCAGGGCAATTGCGAGCAATCTCTGGCCGAAGAGTCCGGAGATTGTGGTTGTGGATTTAAGGAAGGCACGGCCTGTGGTGTCCTTTCAAAATCCTGGTTTTCGTACTGCAAGTCTCAAATTAATACCGATATCAAAGAATGGTTTTCTGCTCTGCCGGCGCATTTGCGTTTCAGGTTTGGCGGTCGGGACTTTGTCGTCGTGCACGGCAGTCCGGAGGATATCAGCGAATTTATATTTGCGTCCGATCCGGAAGAAAAACTGAAAGATCATATCCAAATGGCGAATGTCGATTGTGTCATTGGCGGACATTCCGGCTTGCCTTTTACAAAAGTTATGAATGATAAGTGCTGGCATAATCCGGGCGTTATCGGGATGCCCGCTAATGATGCCACGCCACGGCTTTGGTACAGCCTGATCACGCAAGTCGATGATGGCATTGTTTTTGAGCACAAATCACTTTCATATCCGGCGACGGCAGCGCAGGCTAAAATGAATGAGGCCGGACTGCCGCAAGGATATGCGCAAGCACTGACATCCGGGCTATGGCCTTCACTGGATATTTTGCCCAAAAGTGAAGCACTTCAAACCGGAGTGAACCTGATTGAACAAAAAATAGAATGGAAAATATCATGAATTCGGAACATGTTATGGCGCTTTGGGTTTTGACCCTGATCTATATGGGAATCGTCTGGTGGCGTACGCCAAAGAATGTAAGCTCATCAGGTTTTTTTACAGGGCGGCATGAGAATGGGAAAGAACCGTCTTTATGGCTTCTTGTCGCAAGTGCTGCCATTTCATGGATATTCGCCAAATCGATTGTGAATGCCGCCAATCTTTCAAACGCCTTCGGATTTCTGGGCGGGGTCGGGTACGGTGTTTATTACTTAAGCTTTATTGTCGCGGGTGTTGCCTTCTATATCATTCGTACACGTACGTCTTATGAATCTCTTCCAGCCTTTCTGCACGGAAAATACGGCCTTGTTGGTATGCGCTTATTTCTGATTGCTGTGGGTATCCGCCTTTATAATGAAGTCTGGTCGAATACAAAGGTCGTTGGTACCTTTTTCGGCGCGGAAGGAAGCCTTCACTACTGGCTGGCCGCTCTTGTTTTTACGGCTTTCACAGTGATCTATACATGGCGCGGTGGGCTGCGCTCCAGCCTACTGACTGATGCCGTACAGATGGTTTTTGCCGGATTATTGCTGGCGATTATTCTCTATGCTATTTCCCCGCCGTTGATGCAAGAGTGGCCCCAGGCCACGCCGGATATGACGGGCGCAGCGCTGACATTTTGCCTTTTGGCCTTTGTCCAGATTTTCAGTTATCCCTTCCACGATCCGGTCATGACGGACAGGGCTTTTATTACAAATCCCAAAACCATGCTGAAAGGCTTTATTCTGGCTGGGGTTATCAGCGGCGCCTTTATTATCTTGTTTAGTTTGGTGGGGGTGTTTGCAAACCTTCAAGCTTATACGGGAAGTAACGCGGCCTTAAGCGTCTCCACAGCGCTCGGTCTGCCTATGCTTTTGGTTTTTAATGTTATGATGCTGACGAGCGCCGGATCAACATTAGACTCAACCTTTTCCAGTGCTGGAAAATTGGGAATTCTTGACTGGAAGATACGCAATGTTATGGCCGAAAGCACTGTTGATCATGCGAGATGGCTGATTATTGGTCTAGCTGTTTTGGGAAACCTGCCATTATTGACCATTTATATGGGCGATCAAATCGGTCCTGCCATTATCGCCGCTACGACAATCAGCGGTACAATGGTAATGGGGCTTGCTCCTGTTATTCTGCTCAGCTTTATGCCGACAAGCGCAATTAATTTTCATCTTGCGTTCTGGCCAGGCCTATTGCTTGGCAGCGTATTGGCATTTATGCCTGATATGTTTCCGGAGTGGATCGCAATAGGGTCCGGCAAATACGCATTGACGACCGGTATTAATATTTACGGACTGGCCATTTGCACGGCAGGCTTTATGCTGGGCAGCCTTATAACATACTTTAATCAAAAGGAGATTAGCACATGCTCGGCGTTATAGGAGGATCAGGACTTTACGCGCTCGAAGGGCTTGACGTCGAAAAAGAGCATGATATTGAAACACCGTTTGGCAAGCCATCCGCACCGATTGTGCACGGGAAATATCAGGGGCAGAGCATTTTGTTTCTTTCCCGCCACGGCCCCGGCCATAAATATCTGCCGCATGAGGTCAATTACCGCGCCAATATCTTCGCGCTGAAAAAACTAGGTGCGCGGCGTGTGTTTGGCGTATCGGCAGCGGGAAGTTTGCGCGAGGAACTCAAACCCGGTGACCTGGCTCTCGCCTCGCAATATTTTGACCATACGCGTGGCAAGCGTAACTATACCTTCTTTGGCAAAGGCATTGCCGGGCACGTTTCCATGGCGTATCCGGCCTGTCCGGCCTTAAGTGCTGATATTGAAGCCGCAGCAAAGCGGATCAATCAACCTTTGCATAGCGGCAAGACCTATGCCTGTGTTGAGGGGCCGCGATTAGGAACGAGAGCAGAAAGCTTTTTCCTGCGTGATGCGGTCAAGGCCGATCTGGTCGGCATGACCAACGTGCCGGAGGTATTTCTGGCACGTGAGGCACAAATGGCTTATGCGACGCTCTGCCTCGTCACGGATTACGATTGCTGGATGGATGATCCTGCGCAGCATGTTAGTGTCGAAAAATTCTTTGAAGTGTATGGCGGCGCGCTCGAAAAGGCCAAGGCGGTGCTGGCGGAGCTTCTTAAAACGCCGTTTACAGAGACGCCGGATGATATCCGCGCCAGCCTTAGAACTTCGATTTTAACGCCGGACGATGCCATAAGCGCGGAGCAAAAGGAGTGGCTGGATGTC
>PFTR01000121.1:0-4178 GCA_002789675.1 Alphaproteobacteria bacterium CG_4_9_14_3_um_filter_47_13
TAACTTCTTCATTTTCATTTTGTACCTCATGCTCGTTTGCATGAAATGATTCTACAGGATTTTTACAGTCTTTTGCAGAGGGTTCTATAGAGCTTTGCCGGATCCAGCCATATCCTCATAGCGTGCTGATCCCCAAAAACACGGACATTTCCAACGCCGTTGATTCGGGATAACGGATCGCGGAAAGTTGTCACCAGAAAATCGCCAAGTTCTCCCTGAGAATAAAGACCATCATCGGAATAAAGTCCGACAACCAGCAAAAAGCTGCTGTTTGATTTTGTCACTGTAACGCCAAGCTGCTGGACTTCCTGCGGTAATTGCGGAATTGCACCCTGCACTTTGTTCTGGGTCTGCACCTGGGCGATATCAGGATCGGCTTCAGGCTCGAAAGTCAGGGTGATTGACATGGAGCCATCTGCGCTATTGGCGGCAAAATAACGTAAGTGATCTATGCCGGTCAGGCGCTGTTCAATGATTTGTGTGACGGCATTTTCAACAGTCTCCGCTGAGGCACCGGGATAATTGGCACTAATGGAAACCGTCGGGGGCGCGATCTTCGGATATTGTTCAATCGGCAGGCTGCGGATTGCCAGAAGGCCTGCCAATATCGTAATAATCGCAAGAACCCATGCGAAAACAGGACGATCAATAAAAAAATGTGCCATTTTACTCTTTCTGCCCGTGGTTCTGATTTTCTGGAACAGGAGGTGGAGAGTGGTTCCATTCCACAGGTGAAATGACGGTGTCCGGTTTTATTTTTTGATAGCCTTCAATAATGACAGTATCTCCTGCGAGAAGGCCATCACTGACTATCCAGTTATCTTTATAGGTTGCAGTAGCCTGAATGGGGCGAGGATGTGCTTTATTGTCCTGATTTATGACCCAGACCATTAAATCTCCGTCAGGCGTGCGTGTTGTGGCGCGTTGGGGAAGAAGCAGGACTTCTTGCTCTCCCGTTGTCAGTATGGCGCGGACAAACAGGCCGGGTAGTAAAACAGCATCGGGATTGGGCACTATCGCCCGCAAGTTAATAGACCCCGTTGTCTCGTCAATGGTGACTTCTGAAAATTTCAGAGTCCCTTCATGCGGATAGGATAGCGTATTGTCATCTCCCATAAGAATTCTGACAGATACCACATTTTTGCTGCCTATTTGTGTCTGCAAACTCATGGCATCATTTCCGGATTGCTGTATATCCACATAAACGGGATCAAGCTGGGTGATGATTGCCATCGGTTGTTCCTGGCTGGCCGTAACCAAGGCACCTTCTGTAACAAGAGAGCGCCCGATCCGGCCAGAAATCGGGGCGTAGACTTTGGTATAATCCAGATTAACCTGCGCGACCTTAACGGCGGCCTGCGCGATTGCAACCGCCGCATTGGCCTGATCCCTCTGTGCTTTTACATCTTCATATTCCTGACGGCTGACGGCATCAATTTTAACCAGATCCTCATAGCGTCCGGTTTTGGCCTCAATGGAGTTTATTAAAGAAAGGGCACTTTTTAAATCAGCCCCGGCACTTAATAGAGCGGCATCATACCGTGCAGCATCAATTTGATAAAGCTGCTGGCCTTTCTCGACGGTTGCGCCTTCCTCGAACAGGCGCTTGATAATAATACCGTTTACTTGCGGGCGTACCTGAGATTGTCTGAAAGCTGAAACTCTACCCGGAAGCGTTTGTTCCATGGAAATTGTTTCTGCTTCCAGCTTCAGAACAGAAACGGCAGGATTCTGTGTACCGGCTGCTGGCGCAATATCATTTTGTACGTTTTTTCCCGCTGTATTTTTATGCCATACAAACCAGCCTGCGCCGATGAGAAGTGCCATAAAAATAATGCCCGGAACAAGAGTTTTCTTCATAAATTCAAAACTTTCTATTTCTCCGGGAATTTGGCTTATCCCGTAAAAAATCCCTCACTTGAAACCAGAGTCATTTTATATTAAAAGAAACATACATTTGAGAATGTATACTGTCAACAAGAAGGGTTCATAAGAAGGGGCAAGCCAGACTGATGCGCCGTACAAAAGAAGATGCCCAAAAAACCAGAGAAGATATACTGAATGAGGCTGTCCGGATTTTTTCCGAGCAGGGGGTCGCGAAAACATCTTTGGAAGAAATTGCAAAAGCGGCCTGTGTCACACGCGGGGCGATATACTGGCATTTTAAAAATAAAGCCGGGATTTTTGATGCTTTGTATGAGCGCCTTTACCAGCCTTTAACGGAAATGATTTTACAGGATATCGAAAAAGACCATCCGGAACCTTTGCGGCAGCTTCAGGATTTATGCATCAAGCTTTTACAGGATCTGGAAAGCAATATTCAAAAGCGTCAGGCCATTACAATATTCATGATTAAGTGCAATTACTCCGGCAATATGACCGCTTATAAAGAAAAGCACCGCGTTAAAAAGGAAGAAAGTCTGAAACTTTTTTCCAGCTATTTTATAAAAGCCCGGAAAAAAGGAATGTTATCTCCGGATGCCGATCCTCTTATGCTGACACTATCAATCCGATGTTATATAAAAGGAATTATTGTTGAATATCTGGATGATCCGGATCACTTTAAAATTGGTCTCTGGGCACCAAAATTGATAGAACAGTTTTTCAAAAGGCTCTGATAATGCAACGCTGGAAACTGACGATTGAATATAAAGGCACGGATTATTGCGGCTGGCAGAGACAGGAGGACGGAGTCTCTACGGTTCAGCTTGCCATTGAGGATTCCATTGATAAATTCTGTCAGCAGCGACTGACCCTCCATGTTGCCGGACGAACCGATGCCGGTGTTCACGCCAGAGGACAGGTCGCCCATTTTGATCTTGATTATGGAAATAGGGCGCTTGATGGATATGATCTGTCTAAAGCGCTCAATGCCCATTTGCGTCCACAGCCCATTAGCATCATCAGGGCGGAACCTGTGACACCGGATTTTCATGCACGGTTTTCAGCCTGTAACAAGCTCTATCATTACCGGATTATCAACCGTGCTTCTTTTCTTGGACTTGATCGTGATCTTGCATGGCATTTTAAAAAGCCTCTGGATGTAAAAGCTATGCATGAAGCCGCACAAATTCTTGTCGGTCATCATGATTTTTCAACTTTCCGCGATTCCCAGTGTCAGGCCAAATCACCGGAAAGAACACTGGATCGTCTTGATGTGATAGCCCTTGATTATGATAGTTGTGGCGGTAGGGAAATTCGGATCGAGGCCGAAGCCCGCTCGTTCCTCCATCATCAAATGCGGAATATGACAGGGGCGCTGGCGCTGGTTGGCGAAGGAAAGTGGACAAAAAAGACTTTAAAAGAGGCTCTGGAAGAACGAACCAGAACGTCCGGCGGGCCAACGGCACCCGCAGAGGGGCTCTATCTCATGCGGGTTGATTATTAAATGATATGATGCTTTCTGTTCAAAAAATAAGGATGTAATAAAATGAATCCAAATATATCAGGTATTCTTGCCCTTTCTATCTGGTCTGTTCTGACTTTGCTGATAACGTATACTGGATCTGTCCCCCCTTTTTCTATTGGCGGCACTGACATTTTTTATTGGTACAATCACATTAGGAAGCTGGCAGATTTTTGAAAAACAGAAGATTCTGGACTCATGGCGTCAGCCACTGAAAAGCTATGTGATTATGATGGGCGGTATTGGGGGATACACCATTCTTATTTTTACTTCTTTCAAACTTATTCCCGCCTTTGAAGCGAATGTTCTCAATTACCTATGGCCTATATTTTTAACAGTACTGACGGTATTAATGCGAGGAAAGAAATTGGATATGATGACTCTATCCGGTATTTTTTTGGGTTTTTTAGGTGTTATCTTTTTATTTTATGAACGATTGGATAATTTTGCTCTTGAATTTAATATCGGCTATGTTCTAGCCTTAATGGCAGCTCTTTTATGGGCAATTTACTCGACCCTAACACAACGGCTTTCTTTTTCAGCGGGAATGATGGTGCCCATCTTTTTTGCCTTGTGTATCCTCTTCTTTTTTCTACATCTATCTTTCGAAGAAACGATTTGGCCACAGGGGTTAGAGTGGATTTTTATCGGATTTCTTGGCTTCTTTAGAATTTCCTATGTATTTTGGGATTACGCGATGAAAAAAGGTAATGTCTCTTTGCTCGCATCTTTAGCTTATTTTGTCCCTTTGATTTCAGCGATACTTTTTATT
>PFTR01000121.1:4357-4877 GCA_002789675.1 Alphaproteobacteria bacterium CG_4_9_14_3_um_filter_47_13
CATTACACACTAAACTTACCAAAAACACCCCCACTAACAACAGCATGTTTTTTTTCATACCACTTCTCCTTCCGGCTTTGTTAATACTAATTCACCTTCAGCAACAATTTTATCATTTACCTTGCATGATGTTTGCACCTTGAAAAAAGGGGCAAAGTGCTGGATAACCTCGGATCTAATAACAAGCGTATCTCCGGGCAAAACGTGATGCTTAAATTTAATATCAGAAATTCGCGAAAGAAAATATACGCTCGGATCTTTCTTAGCGCTATCTTTCTGCTTATCTAAATAAGCAACACACGCAATCCCGCTGGCCTGGGCCATGCTTTCTACAATCAAAACCCCTGGAACAAGAGGTTTCCCAGGGAAATGCCCCTTGAAATACTCCTCATCTTTCTTTATGTGCTTTAAAGCAGTAACACAGCCAGATTCAACGGAGACCACTTTATCAATAAACAAAAATGGCTCGCGATGAGGTAGCAACTCCAGAATATCTCTATTGAATAGGTTTTTCACTGCT
>PFTR01000122.1 GCA_002789675.1 Alphaproteobacteria bacterium CG_4_9_14_3_um_filter_47_13
ATCTGGCTGGAGAAAGACAGTCATTACGCACTTGGTATCCAATGGCATCCCGAATGGATCAATAATTCAGGTTTTTTAGAATCAGCAAAAATCAGAGATCATTTTTTTGCAAATATTTTATAAAAAACATAGGTTTTTTACAATGCAACTAATCAGACTTGGGTAAAATGAACACATTGCCAAGTTACTTTTTTTAAATCATCTGCGAATGTCATCCGTCCCTCTTTAAGATTATGGACAAATAGAATGGCGGAGACGGTGGGATTCGAACCCACGTAGAGTTTGCACCCTAACACGCTTTCCAAGCGTGCGCCTTCAGCCACTCGGCCACATCTCCGCAGATTGCAAGGCAATGCAGCAAATTACCGATATGAGTGGAAAAGTGCAAGCATCTAATTTCACAAATTATACATGAAACATTGGCATAGGTGCCGATAAGTTGCTAGAATGATGTAGAAATTATAATTATTCTTGAAAAAAACACTCATGCCCAATTTTCTCCTTATCTGTTTTATCTTGTCATTGCCTGCGTTTTCTGTGCTGGGGTATGACATTTATATGGCCTATAACAACACCGAACTTCAGGGGACAGACCGTTTCTGGCTTACGGATCTGGGCTGGCTCTGGATTAATTATATGCCGTCCAGTTATGACTGGGCGGTTGATAATCTGGATCCTCTGGTCTGGAACGGTTTTGTCGATCCTCTGTTGCAACAGAGTGCTTTTTACGTGGCGCTTGTTTTTCCTGCTGTCTTTATCATTATATATGGTCTTATGAAATTACTGGGGCTAGGATCTTTTAAAGGGCAGGGCTTCAGCCTTCCCCAATTTGGCAGAAAACCCAAAGTAACGAAGAAAAAGGGCGACTTCGGCTTCTCCGGAGCAAAAGACAAGAAGCACACCAAATATAAGCGGAAGTAAAATCACCTCCCATTAAAGGGATAAATCCTGAACCTGCTGTGCCAGCAAGACAAGATCTTCAGGACGCGAGAGCCTGTGATCGCCGCTTTCAACCAGAATCACTTCAGCACGCGACTCATCAAGGAGGGCGTTTTTGATCCGGTAGGCTTTCTGCCACGGCACATCCTGATCCTTCATCCCCTGTAAAAGCCGGATTGGCATGTCAAGCGCAAGGGGACGATCCAGCAGACAGTGACGGGCGCCGTCTTCAATCAGGGCTTTTGAAATCCGGTAGGGCTGTTCGCTATATTCGCTGGGGATATCAATAAAACCGTCTTTTGCGAGCGTTTCTTTCATCTTGTTATCAAAGTCGCTTTCATAGATATCTTTTGTAAAGTCAGGCGCGGCGGCAATCCCGATAATTCCTTTAATCCGCGCTGGCCTTTCTCTGGCCAGAAGTAGGGCGATCCAGCCGCCCATCGAGGAACCAGCGAGAATAACCGCGCCCTGTGTCAGCTCATCCAGAATCGCAAGAGCATCATCTTTCCAGAGGCCGATCGTGCCGTCTTCAAACGCGCCGTCGGAGGCGCCGTGGCCGCTATAGTCAAAACGGATAAATCCCTGGCCACGGGAGCGGCATTCCTGCTCCAGAAACTGCGCTTTCGTTCCTTCCATATCTGATTTGAATCCCCCGCAGAACATCACAGTCGGCAGATTTTTTCCACGGTCATCCGCATCCAGCTTCCGGTAAGCCAGTCGGCTGTTATGTTCCCGTTCCAGATAATTTATGGACATAAACCAAACATGCTATATTTTAAACGCCAAACGAATTATAGTGTGATAAATTTACGGCTGGAAAACAAGGAGCATGTTTTAAAATTATGGGGAATCCATCTGCAAGAGAGAAAATGCCTGTTATTATGCAGGTTGTGCCGGAGCTGGGACCCGGCGGGGCAGAGCAGGGCTGCATTGACATTGCTGCCGAACTCACCCGTGCCGGAGCCAAAGCGCTGGTTGTCTCTCATGGAGGGTCGCGGATGCATGAATTGGCGCGGGGCGGGGCGCTTCATATCCAGCTTCCCGTTCACAGCAAAAATCCTCTGGTCATGTGGCAGAATATTGGCAGAATTAAAAAACTGATCCAGAAATATAATGTCGATATTGTTCATGCCCGTAGTCGCGCTCCTGCATGGAGCTGTTTTCGCGCCTGCAGGGGGACAGATGCCAAATTCATGACAACCTGTCATGCGCCCTATAATTTTGATAGTGATCTTAAAAAATTCTATAACTCCTCCATCATGCGCGGCGAGCGTGTGATTGCGATTTCCCGTTATGTTGCCCACTATTTATACGAAAATTACAGGCTGGATCAAAACCGGATCAGGATCATTCACCGGGGTATCGCGCTGGAAAAATTTCATCCGACGGCTGTCACGCCGGAGCGCCTTATTACACTGGCGCGGGAATGGCGGATTCCCGATGGCGCGCCAATCGTCATGTTGCCGGGGCGTCTGACGCGCTGGAAAGGGCATCATGTTCTGATTGACGCGATTGCAAAACTTGATCGCAAAGATATTTTCTGTATCCTGATTGGCGCGGATCAGGGACGTACCGGCTATCGTCTTGAGCTTGAAAATACGATCAAGGAAAAAGGACTGGGCGGGAATGTTCGGATTGTCGATCATTGTAACGATATGCCGGCAGCTTATATGCTGGCGACTGTTGTTGTTTCGGCTTCCACCGATCCGGAAGGTTTCGGGCGGATTCCGGTTGAAGCGCAAGCCATGGGGAGACCGATTATTGCCACAGATCATGGCGGGGCGCAGGAAACCATTGTGCGCGGTGAAACCGGATGGTTGATTCCGCCCGGTGATTCCAGTGCATTGAGCCGTGCGATCAAGGAAGCCCTGTCATTGGATCCGGGGCAGCGCGCCATTCTTGCCACCCGCGCAATGGCGCATATTGCCAATAATTTCACGCGTGAGAAAATGTGTGATGAAACGCTGAATGTTTATGCCGAACTGCTGGAAGAAAAACTGAGCGGTGTCCGTAAGCTTGGTAAAACAGATATGCCCGGCAAAGGCCTTGATTTAAAAATTGCGGCACGATGACGGGAAGAGACGAAAAAATTCTTGTAATAAAACTGGGCGCTCTGGGTGATTTTGTACAGGCGTTTGGCGCTATGGCCGCCATCAGGCGGTATCATAATGCTGCGGATATCACACTTTTAACAGCAGCACCTTTTGTGGGTTTCGGAGAAAATTGCGGATATTTTGACCATGTCTGGTGTGATGAAAAACCAAAACTAACACAAATAAAGTCATGGCTGCATTTGCGCAAAAAGTTGAATGCAGAAAATTTTACCCGTGTTTATGATCTGCAGAATAATGACCGGACAGGATTCTATTTCCGGCTCTTTTTAAAAAAACCGGAATGGGTTGGTATTGCCAAAGGCGCTTCGCACCGGAATATATCGCCGCAGCGCACAGCGGGTCATGCTTTTGAGGGGCATATCCAGACGTTGAAACTGGCTGGAATTAATGAGGTGTCACCGGATGATCTGTCATGGATGAAAGCTGACGTTTCACGGTTTTCCCTGAATAGGCCTTATATACTCCTTGTTCCGGGTTGCGCCCCGAGCCGTCCTGAAAAACGCTGGCCTGCAGAACATTACGGCGCGCTCGCCCGTGTTCTTGTCGCCCGTGGTTTCCATCCTGTTATTATCGGCAGTGAAGGTGAAAAAGATCTTGCGGTAAAGATTCAGGAAATGGAGCCGGCGGCTGTTGACTTAACGGGACAGACAACATTGCCGGAGATTGCCGTGCTGGCACGGAACGCAGCGGGAGCCATCGGAAATGATACAGGGCCTATGCATATGGTTGGCCAGACAGGTTGCCGAACCTATGTCCTGTTTTCCCGTCATAGCAATCCGGTGAAACACGCACCGTTCGGAAACCATGTGCAAACTTTGCAAGCCGAAGAACTGCGTGAGTTAAGTGTTGAACAAGTCCTTGCCTTTAGTCATTTTGATTAAAAGGGGGCGTAATGAAAGAAATGTGATGCTGATTCAGGCTACCGCAACGGAAGAAGCGCGGGCACTGGTGTTGAGATAGCCGGCCTTGTGGTCATCCATAAACAGATCAACCATTGTCCAGGCGTCTCTGGTGGCAAATAATTTGCGCAGGATCGCGTTATTCATGGCATGGCCGGGCTTGTCGGCTTCATACGCACCGAGAATCTGGCTGCCGGCAAGGTAAAGATCGCCAATAGCATCCAGTAACTTATGACGGATAAATTCGTCATAATGGCGTAAACCGTCTTTATTCAGAACGCTGACATTATCAAGGACAATGGCGTTTTCCAGCGAGCCGCCTAAGGCCAGCCCGTTCTTACGCAGGGCTTCGACCTCGTGGACAAAGCCAAAAGTGCGGGAATCAGCCAGATCATGGCGGAAGTTACCGTTCAGAAGCTGTATTTCATAAGTTTGTCTGCCAATGGAAGGATGGTCAAAGTCAATACATCCTTCAAAAGAGCTGCCGATGGCCGGAACGAGACGAACGATTTTACCATCCTGTTCAACGGAAATTTCCTTGAGGATTTTAATGGCGCGACGGGGCGCTTCCTGTACCTGCAAGCCGGCATCATCAATAATATCAACAAAGGGAGCGGCACTGCCATCCATAACAGGCACTTCGGAGCCGTCCAGTTCGATAATCGCGTTATCAACGCCGCAACCGCGCAAGGCCGCCATTAAATGCTCGATCGTGCCAACGGTTACGCGATCGGCATTCCCGATCACGGTGCAAAGGCGGGTATCCACCACATAGTTCCAGCGCGCCGGAATGACATTGTCACGATCCGTTACATCCGTGCGGATAAATAGAATGCCGCTATCGGCAAGGGCAGGGCGCAATGTAACCGAAACTTTTGCCCCGGAATGCAGGCCAATGCCATGAAAGTTAATTGCCGATGCGAGTGTGTGTTGCATAATAAAAACGTTGCTTCTCTGTATTGTGAGAGTTTCAATAAATAGAGGGATAATCTATTCTGACTATACAGAAATATATTTTACAAAACAAATCACGCTTTGTTGCGTTTTGTAACAAGAGAGAAATTTTTATTTTTGGGCGGACAGGGTAAAACAGAAACGGCTGCCATCCTTGTAATCTGTATCCAGCCATATTTTACCGCCATGAAATTCGACAATACGCTGGCAGAAGGTCAGGCCAACACCGGAGCCCTCATAATCATCATCTGTATGAAGTCTTTGAAAAACAACAAAAATCTTGTCCTTGAATTTGGAATCTATGCCGATTCCATTGTCAGATATCGAGAAAACCCAGTTCTGGTCTTCTTTTGTGGCTTCCACGCTGATTTCAGGCGTGATGCCCGCTTTTCTGTATTTCACGGCATTGCCGATCAGGTTTTGGAAAAGCTGTACCAGAAGACTTTTATTGCCTGTAATATGCGGCAGATCATGATAGTGAATGTTCGCGCCAGATTCCTGAAGGGGTAATGTGAGTTTTTCAAGGGCTTCGGAGATAACTTCATTAATATCAAGATCCTCGAAACGCGCTTTGTGATCGCCAATCCTGGAATATTCCAGAAGATTTTGAATCATTTGCTGCATTTTGATGGCGCTTTTCGTCATGATATCAAGAAACTCCCGTCCTTCTTCATCAAGCTTGTCCTCATGTCCCTGTTTGATGAGACTGGTACACATGGCAATATAGCCCAGAGGTGCTTTAAGGTCGTGAGAGGCAACGGAAGCGAATAACTCAAGGGCCTTGTTTGAACGCCGCATCTCGTCTTCGGCATTTTTCTGTCTGGTAATGTCCCTGATAATACCGCTGAAAATAGTCTCGGATCCGAGTTTTATGACGGCAACGGAGAGGTCGGCAGGAAAAATCTTCCCGTCTTTCCGGCGGCCTTCAAGGAGCTGATCCGCGCCAATAATCTTGCGGTCTCCGGTTTCCTGATAGTTTTTAAAATAGAGGTCATAATTTTCTGCATAGGCCTCGGGCATCAGCATTGTAATCTTTTTCCCGAGAACTTCCTCCGCACGATAACCGAACATTTGTTCGCATGATTTATTATAGCTTTCTATAATGCCCTGTTCATTAAAGGTAATCAGACCATCAGCCGCATTGTCCAGAATGGCGTTGAGCCGCATCTGATAGGATAAAATTTCGGCTTTTGACTGTTCAAGGTGAGAAACATGCGTCATGGATGATTGAAGCGTATCCATGAGCTGGTTGTACTGGCGGGCAATCTGGCCGATTTCCGTGTTGGGATCAATCGTGGGGACGCGCAGGCTAAGATCATGGGTCTGTTCCTGTTCCTGCATGATTTTTGACAGGTTATAAATATCGGAAATTTCCCGGTTTTCTGCAAAATTCAAACCTTCTATTTCGGCCTGATGGCTAATCCGCAGGGGCCAGAAATAGTTAAGAATACGGAATATTATATAGGTTGCACAGAACCCCATAAGGAAACAGACAGATATCCCGTAAAGTTGAATTTGCAACTGTTCCAGACGCCCCAGACCTGTGGCCAGAATAGAACGGTCGGAAAACAGGGCAACAGCAATAGTACCCCAGATTCCGGACATCAGATGCACAGGAACCGCACCAATCACATCGTCAATTTTCAAACGTACCAGCGCCCATGAAGAAAAAATCATGACCAGTCCTCCAATACCGCCAATTATGATGGCGCTACCGGGAGAAACAGCAAAACAGCAGGCTGTAATAGAAACAAGTCCGGCCAGCGATCCGTTCATTATCGTGATAATTTTAGGATAGCCATATTGAATCCACCCTGCCGTGCCAGCCGTTAGCATTCCGGCGCTTCCTGCCAATACGGTATTGACAATAATTTTAGGTACTTGATCGGAAAAGGCGAACGTGCTGCCGCCATTAAAGCCAATCCAGCCGATCCATAGAAAAAAAACACCGGTCATCGCCAGTGGCAAATGGCTTCCGGAGAAAGAATAATCGGCCTCGGTTTCTTTCTGAAAGCGCCCTGTACGGGGGCCGATAATAAGAATAATGGCCAAGGATGCCCATCCGCCAATGCCATGAACAACACTGGCACCTGCAAAATCAACAAAGCCAAGGCGTAAAAGCCAGCTCGGGTTTCCGGTAAAGCTTCCGCCCCATGCCCAATGCCCGAAAATCGGATATATTAATGCCGATACCACAACCGCGATTAGGAGGTAAGCAAGAAAACTGATGCGTTCTGCAACGGCACCGGAGATAATTGTTACGGCTGTTCCGCAAAACATGATCTGGAACAGGAAGAAAGAAAATCCGCGTGCAGGATCGCTTTCAAAGCCGGGGAAAAAGTCTGTGCCGCCAATCCATCCGTATTTTGTTTCCCCAAACATAAAGCCAAAACCAACCGCCCAGAATATGAGGGATGACACGCCAAAATCGGAAATGTTTTTAATTGCCACGTTAATGGCATTTTTGGTACGTGTCAGGCCAGCTTCAAGACACAGGAAACCCGGCTGCATAAAAAAGACCAGAAAAGAACAGAGAATAACCCATATGATATCAATCATAAAATTTATTAAATCCTTTGATCAGGGATGAATTGCTTCACACCCTATTGATTTTATTGTAGACTTGAACATAGTATTTAAATAAATTTTTTTTAATTCCTTGCCGGAAAGAATAATCATTATGGTGCAAAATAAATTAAAGGTACTTCTTGTAGAAGATAGTAAGCTAGGTGTTTATGCCTTGAAACAGATTATTGAAAAATCAGAGAATTTATCTGTGGAGCTTATTCATCGTGCCAGTATGCGATATGCTCTTGAATGTATCGAGAAGGAAGAGATTAACCTTATTCTTCTGGATCTGGGGTTGCCTGATACGTCCAGTGACGAGGAATCCTTTGCGCTTGTTAAAAAGGCGGCTCCTGAAACGCCGATTATTGTTCTGACCGGACGGTGTGATCAGGATTTTGCCGATAATATGGTGATGAAAGGAGCACAGGATTATATCAACAAGGACGAGTTGAACTCAAATCCCGATATTCTGGTTAAAGCCATCCGGTTTGCCCTGAGCCGTAATCAGGTTCTGCAGAAAATGAGCGAGCAACTGGAGGAAAAGGATAAAACCATTTCCTGGATGTCCGGTGATTATTCTGTCGAAGACGGGCATCAGAAAAAAAAATCATAGACGCTGCCCGGATTATAAATCAGGCCGCTTTTTCAATAAGACCTTCGCGGCGGAGCAGGGCATCGGGATCGGCGTCGCGCCCACGGAAACGCCTGTATAAAACGGTCGGATGTTCGCTGCCGCCTTTGGACAGGACTTCATTTTTGAAGGCTTCGGCGGTAGGGCGGTCATACAGACCACGTTCTTCAAATAGCTCGAAAGCATCAGCATCCAGAACTTCTGCCCATTTATAGCTGTAATAGCCTGCCGAGTAGCCGCCGGCGAAAATGTGACTGAAATGAGTGGACATAGGACCGGCCATGCGGGGGAATAAAGAGATATCCGCCAGTATTTTATCTTCAAAGGTGGCAACGTCTGTGACGGCGCTATTATCCTGCGCATGCCATGCCATATCAAGCGTCGCCAGTCCGATCTGGCGCAATCCGCCCCAGCCGACCATAAAGTTTTTGGCGTCATTCAGCTTTTGCACGAGAGCCGCCGGAATTTTTTCTCCTGTTTCATAATGCGCGGCAAAAAGATCAAGCGTTTCTTTGGTGTAGCCCCAGTTTTCCTGAATTTGGGAGGGAAGCTCGACAAAGTCCCATAATACATTGGTTCCGGCCAGTGAACGGTATGTAATACGGGAACACATGGCGTGCATGGCGTGCCCCATTTCGTGGAACAGGGTCTGGACTTCGCCATGGGTCAGAAGCGCCGGTTTGTCGCCGGCCGGTTTTGTAAAATTGGTTACAATGGCCACAACAGGGCGTTCCAGCTTGCCCCGCCATAAACCCTGATCGCGATAACTGGTTTTCCATGCGCCACTATTTTTGCCGGTGCGCGGGTAAAAATCGGCAAACAGCGTCCCAAGAAAGCTCTGGTCTGTTTTGTCAAAAACTTCGTAAGCTTTGACATCTTTATGCCAGACCGGATAGTGATCAACGGGTTTGAACTGGAGATTGAACAGTTTTGTATAATGATCAAAACAGCCCTGAATAACTTTATCAAGCTGGAAATAGGGACGGACATCCTCGCTGGAAAAAGCGAAAAGTTCCTGTTTGAGTTTTTCGCTGTAATAGGTCAGATCCCAGGGTTGCAGGGTGAGAGCGGCATCATGTTTTTTGACAAAGTCCTGTAATTGCGCCAGATCTTTTTCTGCTGCCGGACGATAGGCTTTCTTTAAACGTTCTATGAAATCCTCGACATTTTCCGGTCTTTCTGCCATCCGGCGTTCCAGTACGTAATGTGCATGGGTTTTATAGCCAAGAAGCGTGGCACGTTCATGGCGTAGCCGGACAATTTCCAGTGTTGTATCACTGTTATCATAGTCATCACCAAAGGCCTGACTATTGTAGCCGCGCCAGATTTGTTCGCGCAGGGCGCGGTTGTCGGCATACTGGATGATCGGGAGATAGCTTGGCATGTCCAGCGTAAAAAGCCATTTTCCCGTATATCCTTTTTCCTCGGCGGCATGGCGGGCGCTTTCTCTGGCAGTCTCCGGTATGCCGGAAAGATCCGATTCGTCATCAACAACCATTTCAAATTGTTCGGCTGATTTCTTGACATTATTCATATAAGTGGGGGTCAGGACAGAGAGTCTTTCGCTGATTTCCCGCAGTCTCTGTTTTTCTTTTTCACCGAGAAGCGCGCCGCTGCGCACAAAACCGATATAGGTTTCATCAAGCAGCATCTGTTGCTCGGGTGTGAGGTTCAGGCGCTCCTGAATGTCATGGACGGCCTTGACCCGTTCCAGTAATTTGGCATCATGCATAATGTCATTGGAGAAATTAGAGGAAACAGGTCCCATTTTTTCAGCCAGTTCGTGCAGCGTATCCGTTCCATTGGCGCTAAGCTGGTTATAAAAAACGGAAGTCACAGTGCCAAGATCCTCTGTTGCGTTTTCCAGCGCGAGAATAACATTTTCAAAAGTCGGGGCTTCCTGATTCTTCTTGATAGACTCTATATTTTTATGCGCTTGCGCAATGGCCTGCTCCATCGCAGGGAGGTAATGCTCTTCCTTGACAAGATTAAAAGGGGGGGCGTGGTTTGGCAGGGTTGATATTTCAAGAAGTGGGTTTTTCATGCAGCGATCCTTGGCTTTTGCTTTTTTATAAAGAGTTGACTAAAACAAGAATATGAGAGAACCACTCTATAATCAACGCTTTGGCGATATATATTTTTCACCGGATGATGGTCTGGCGGAAACACGGCATGTTTTTCTGGAAGGAAACAGCCTGCCGCAACGCTGGAAAGGCAAAGCCTGCTTTACCATTGCCGAGACGGGTTTTGGTACAGGCCTAAATTTTCTGGCGGTCTGGAAGCTGTTCGAGGAAACGGCAGCGCCGGATCAGACGCTGGATTTTATCTCATGTGAAATGTATCCGCTTGGCACTTCCGAAATAAAAGAGGCTTTGGAAGGGTGGGAGAAGGAGTTGGGAGGACGGCTGGCGCGATTGCTGGCGCTGTATCCTCTCCGTGTACCGGGGTTTCACAAAGTCCGGATTAATCACCGGATTACCCTGACATTAATTTTTGATGATGTGAATGAAGCGCTGCCCCGGCTTGCTGTGCCACGGGGGGTGGATTGCTGGTTTCTGGATGGTTTTGCCCCTTCAAAAAACCCGCAAATGTGGACGGAAACTCTTTATGCACAAATGGCACGGCTAAGTGCGCCGGAGGCCAGTGTGTCAAGTTTTACGGTTGCGGGACATGTCCGGCGCGGGTTGGCGGATGCCGGATTCTCAGTCATGAAAATAAAGGGCTTTGGTAGAAAAAATGAAATGTTATCAGCAAGATATGGTTCAAATATCGTGCAAAACATCATAAAAAACGATCCGAAGCGTATTGCTGTTATCGGAGGGGGCATGGCGGGAACAGCCTGTGCCTATGTCTTAGGGCAGCACGGGATGAAGGTCACAATTTTTGAAAAGGAAAGCCATCTGGCGGCGGGGGCTTCCGGCAATGAAACGGGATTGTTTAATCCCCGCTTTTCAGCCTATCGTACGCCGGAATCCGATTTTTATACGGCCGCCTATGCGCAGCTTATTCGCACGTTGAAAGAGCTCGGAAATACGGGATTCCGTCAATGCGGGACGTTGCATCTGGTCAGTAGCACCGAAAAAGAAAAACAGTTACGCGATGTAGAGAAACACTGGGGCTGGCATGCGGATCATATGCAGTATTTTTCAGCAGCGCAGGCTTCGGCACAGGCGGGCATTCCGGTCGGGTATGAGGCTCTGTTTCTACCGGATAGCGGTTGTGTCTGCCCTTATGATCTTTGTCATGCTTATGCGGCGGGTGCGGATGTCAGGTTGAATAGCCCGGTTGAAACATTGGGGGAGGGGCGCATTTATGGTGAAAAATTTGATGCCGTGATTCTTGCCACTGCCGCTGCCGTCAAAAATTTCGGGGAGGTCGCATGGCTTCCGGTCAGTACGGTTCGCGGGCAGGTGAGCTGTGTCACAGAAACGGTATTATCGGCGCAGCTTCAGAGTAATATCTGTTCCGGTGTTTTTATTTCGGCACCTTATAACGGAAAGCACTCTGTTGGCGCTACATTCCAGAAATGGCTGGCAGATATAGACGTTAAGGAAGAAGATCACAGAGAAAATATGAATAATCTGGCGGGGCTTTTTCCAGAATTTGCGGCAGGAATGGAGGTTCTTGAAGGTAAGGCAGGGTTACGTGCGGCATCGAGAGATCATTTTCCGATGGTGGGGCAGGCCTGTCTGGAAAACGGGACACTGATTCCTGATGTCTATCTGTCTGTTGCCTATGGTTCCCACGGTATTATTTCAAGTCTTGCGGGAGCGCATCTACTCACGGATCTTTTGCTGGATCGTCCTTCAAGTCTGTCTATGACAACAAGAGAAAAATTATCTCCCGTGCGCTTTCCTGAACGGGAGCGCCGCAAAATTCAATATGGCTGAATAGATTATTCGGCTTGCGGCTGTGTCTTGATGATCTGCCAGTTATTGCCTGTGGCAATCATACAGGCTTCTGCTTTGTTCGTATTGATTTTGAAAACAGAAAAATGCCCGTCATCACTGGTATAAATATTGATATTATCCAGCCCTGTCTGCGCTGTTACAGCGAGTCGTAAAGCGCTGTCTTTAATTATTTTCTGGTAATTATCTTCAGAGTAACAAATAACATCCATCCCCGCATTCTGGGATATTGTTTTCGGCGTAATGACCAGAGGATCCGGCGTATACATATAACTCGAACTTGATTTGACAGAGCCTGTAAAAAGCCAGATTGAAATAACGAAGCATCCAAAAAAGAAAGACAAGGCGGCCAGAAGCATATATTTGTCAGATTTTTTCATTTTTATAATTATTTGTTCAAATTTTCTGCATTATAGCACTGAAATATTTTATTTTAAAACTTTTCCTTGAAAAATCCCCTGAAAAAAGAGGGGATTTTTGCCTGCGGTTATAAAACTGGAGAATATCAGTTTTTCTGAAGCGCGGCTGCGGATTTGGCGAGGCGTACCAGATTAATGAATTCCGCACGATAGCCGAATTCGTCTGCGCTTCTAGCCTGTTGTGCCATATCTATAACGCCGTCATAGTCGAGCTTTCCGCTATATTTACTGCCTTTGAGCAATTGTCCGAAGCTGGCAACGGCAACGGAAAACCGGACATCATCATTTGCGGAGGAAACACAGTCTTCTGTCGTGCTGCACGTATTTGTGAGCAGATTATCGCGCTCATTTTCTGTGGTAACCGGTGTTGTGATAAGGTTACTTGTCTCCTCGTCCGGCAGTTTGTAACGGATTTTCAGGAATGCATATTCATTGCTGAAATCCGTATGAACTTTTGTATCTTCTGTTTTAACGGCATAGCGGCTGTCCTCCACGGCGCGTTTGCCGCCCACGGGAGTGATTTCATAAATGGCTGTGACTGTATGTCCCGCCCCGATATCACCGGCATCTACCGCATCATTATTAAAATCCTCGCGGTTCAGATGACGGGTTTCATAGCCGACAAGACGGTATTCGGCAACCATTTCCGGATTGAAGTCGATCTGGATTTTAACATCTTTGGCAATCGGGAATAATGTCGCGCTGGCCTCCTCGACCAGAACCTTGCGGGCTTCGCTTAAGCTGTCAATATAAACGGCAACGCCATTGCCATTCTGCGCCAGTTCCTGCATCAGATGATCGTTATAATTCCCTTGTCCGAAGCCCAGAACAGAAAGAAAAACGCCGCTTTTTCGTTTACGCTCGACAAAATCTTTCAGCTCTTCAGGGTTTGAAATGCCGACATTGAAATCGCCATCGGTGGCCAGAATGACACGGTTGACGGCTTCTTTGTCAAAATTATTCCCGGCAAGTTGATAGGCCTGACGAATTCCTTCTGCGCCTGCCGTGCTGCCGCCCGCGCTCAACTGATCCAGCGCCTGAAGGATTTTGTTTTTGTCGCTTGCTTTTGTCGGTTCCAGCACTGTTCCGGCAGCACCGGCATAAACAACAATCGCAACAGTATCATCTGGTGACAATGTCTCTAAAAGCAACTTCATCGAGTTTTTCAGTAAAGGCAGTTTATCCTGTGCGTTCATCGAGCCGCTGACATCCAGCAGGAAGACAAGATTGCTGCGCGGTTTTTCATCCGGCGCGATATCATAGCCTTTGATTCCGATATGCAAAAGTTTGTTGCCGTCCTTCCATGGCGAAGGAACAATTGTGACAGTTGGCTTGAAAGGCCGCACTTTTGTTTCTGGCGGTTCGTAATCATAATCGAAATAATTGATCATTTCCTCAATCCGCACGGCATCTTTTGGTGGCAGAACACCCTCATTGATCTGGCGGCGGACAAAGGAATAGGATGCTGTATCAACATCTATAGAAAAAGTTGAAACGGGCTCGGTGCTGACTGTCTTGATTATATTTTCTTCAAAATCCCCGAATTTATCACGCCCTTCTTCATGATAGCCGGGAGAAGGCATAATTTCATAGTCCGGAATCTGGTAAGACATACTGACACCTGCCGCGCCTGATTCCGCCATCATCATCGTCATTTCCGCTGGCGCACCTGTTCTTGCCATGGGCATGATTGGTTGTGGGGGTGGGGAGATTGCGCTGCTTTCATCAGATTGGACGGCTCCTTGATCCGTGTGCTGCTCCAGGGGGGGCGTATATTTTTGTGCGGCGCGATCACGGAATAATTCTTCTTTTGCTTCCGGAGCAAGAGCCGCTTTGTTCAAGGTTGCAAGGGCTGTTTCATCGGCGGATTGCTGCTTTTTATAGCTGCCCGTTGTAAATTGCTGCACACTTACGCCACAAATCAGCACAACGGCCATGGCTGTTGCCATACCGCCATAGATCAATTTCCTGTTTTTCATCGTCTCTCTCCCTGTGTTTTTGTTTGAACCAGGAATAAGACGGGAAAGGAGGGAAAATCCTTGGAAAGTTTTTTCATTTTTTTTCTGAACAGTCTCGAATTCAGCCAGCGCAAGGTTTAGCGCTCGTTTTTTTACATTGTCATCGGGGGTGGGGACATTGATTTCTTCCAGTGTTTTTTGCAGGTGCTTTTCATCCATGATGGGGCTCCTTCTCTATTAGGATATTCAGCTTTTTACGGGCTTCATGGATGTACCATGAGACCGTGCTTTCCTTGCAATCCATGATGATAGCGGCTTCGGCATGGGTATAACCATCACTCATCACAAGGATCAAAGCTGACTTTTCATTTTCCGGCAGGGCATAAACCTGCGCCAGAATTTCATTGGCATAGGTTTTTATTTCTGCTTCGGCATTGATCGCCCCGATATGGCTGTCATTCAGCACAGCCTCCGGCTTTTTCTTGCGGTAAAAATCTTTCGCGCAGTTCAGGACAAGACGGTAGAGCCAGCTTGTGAAGGCCGCCTGAAATTTATAGGAAGCGAGAGCGCGTGCAAGTTTGATACAGGAGTCCTGCGTTATGTCCTCGGCATCCTGACGGTTGCCGCAATATTTAAAGGCCATTTTGAACATAACGTCATAATTCTCCTGTAAAAGAGCTTCAAACGCCCTTTTGTCACCTTTCACAGCTCTTTTTATCAGCGTGATATCGTTCATAAAGTCCTGCTTTATTGATAAGGGTCTCAAGTAAGACGTAAAATGTTAAAAATTCCTTGGAAATTAATTATTTTTACTATTTTAGAGGGTATTATAAAAGAAGGGAAATGTAATATTATTTCTTTGGGGAGACGAAATGAAAAAACTTTTTGACTGGTTTAAAAATCAGGACGGCGCGACCGCCATTGAATATGCCATTCTTGTGAGTGGCATCGCCCTTATTATCATTGCTGCTTTCTTTCTGACAGGAGAGGATCTACAGCTTTTATGGAGCTCCATGGGCAACAGAATGGCCAGTGCTGCCGGGCAGGTGTAGTGTCTTTTCTTTTTTTCTTATTATAAATTTTGACAAAGCATACCGAAATCATGCTATACTTAAATTATATGAAAAATAAATTGGATTTTAGATAAATGTTTAAAAAACTTTATGTTTTTATACTGGATACAAGAGGTGTCACTGGCGTGGAATATGGTTTTATTCTTGGCGGTGTCGGGATTAGCGTGATGACGGGAGCTTTTATGGCAGGAGAAGAGATCTCGGCGGTTTTTGAATCGCTATCCTCTTATATGAGCGGGGGCGTTACGACAACAGCACATTAAAGTTTTTCTTTGGTTGGGCAAACTCGGGGCAACTTACACAGAGTTGTCCCGATTTTTTTCACTATCTTCTGTTGATTATATAATTTTTGCATTAGTCTTTTCCGGCAATGATACAAAATATTTTGATTTTATTCCTGATCGCTTTTGGCGCGGTTGCTTTGCTGATACCGTTGTTACGGATTTTTGCCGTGCGGCATGGTTTTGTTGATAAGCCCGGAGGTCGGAAAAAGCATAAAGAAGGAACGCCGCCTATTGGCGGCCTTGTGATTTTTCCTGTCTTTATGGGACTGGCGGCGTTGTCTGGTGCGGACTGGTCACGGGATAGCTTTTTCTTTATGGCGCTGGCGTTGCTGCTGGTTGTCGGGGCGCTGGATGACGGCAAAGGCGTATCGGCGCGAATCAAGTTCTGTATACAGTTTGTCGCAGCGATTCTTGTGGTAATTCCGGGACAGGCGCAGATTATTGTAATGGGAGATTTATTCGGTTTCGGACGTTTTGGTCTGAGTTTTATGGCGATTCCTTTTTCAATTATTGCAACTGTACTGCTTATTAATGCGATCAATCTGATGGATGGTCTGGACGGGCTGGCGGGAGGCACCGGATTTGTAGTGCTGTTCTGGCTGGCGCTTTCCTGTCTCATCAAGGGGGTGGCTATGCCATTATTGCCTGTGGTTATTTTAATGGGGGCGCTGGGCGGTTTTCTTTTTTATAATATGCGTCATCCGCTGCGCCAGAAAGCCACTGTCTTTCTGGGGGATTCGGGAAGTCTGGCGTTGGGGCTCAGTCTTGCATGGTTTACGATTACCTTTGCCAGCGGGGAAGAGGCAATCATTCATCCCATCACCGTGGCCTGGCTTCTGGCGTTGCCGATTTTCGATACATGCGGACAGTTTGCGCGGCGAGTCAGTCAGGGACGACATCCTTTTGATGCGGACCACGATCATTTCCATCATCACTTTATTTATGCCGGATTTCCGGTCGGGCAGGCGACAGCCGTTATTGTCATGATTTCTTTTGTGACAGGGTTGATTGGTGTCGGCGGGATCTGGCTGGGTCTGCCGGAGGCCGTGTTGACATATCCCTGGATTGCTCTGTTGCTCCTGCATATCTATATGTCGATGCGTCCCCATCGTTTCCGGCGGCTTGTTTCAAAAATAAGGGGAGAGTATCTCGTTGCAAAAGAGTAAGACGCTTGTTTTTGTTGTCACGGAAGACTGGTATTTTTATTCTCACCGCCGTCCGATGGTCAGGGCGGCACAGGAGGAGGGGTTCTCCGTCTGTGTGATTACCAATATAGACAGGCACAGAGACGCGATTGAAAAACTGGGCGTGAAAGTTATTCCGTTTTCCTTTGAGCGGCGTAACCTCAACCCTTTAAAAGCCTTGTGCCAGATACAGAAAATAAAGAAAATCTATCAGCAGGAAAAACCGGACATTGTCCATCATATTGCAATGAAGCCGGTTTTGCTGGGGTCGATTGCGGCATGGCTGGCGGGTGTACCGCGTGTCATTAACGCCTTTGCCGGACTTGGTTTTGTATTTAATGCGCGGAATTTTCTGGCGCACGTGATCCGCGCCGGATTGTGGTTGCCGTTCTTTGTATTGCTGCGGCATAAAAATACCTATCTGCTGTTTCAGAACAGGGATGATCTGGCCACGCTGGAAAAACAGGGTTTTGTTGTTGCGGCACGGGCGCGGATTATTCGCGGGTCTGGCATTGATCTTGATTTATATCCTGTGATGCTTTTTGAGCCGCCGGATCCGGATTTTATCTGTACATTTGCCGGACGGATGATTGGAATTAAGGGATTGCCAACATTGAAGGAGGCCTTTGTATTGCTGGAAAAACAGTATCCGCAGATCCGGCTGCATCTCTATGGTCGTCCTGATCCTGAAAATCCGGGGTCATGGCGTGAGGAAGAACTCCGGCAATGGGAGGCGCAAAGCAACAATGTCGCCTACAAAGGACATGCGGAAAATATGGCGCAGATATGGGGGCATAGCCATGTGGCGATTCAGGCCTCCTATGGCGGTGAAGGTGTTCCGAAGTCCTTGCTTGAAGCGGCCGCCTGTGGCCGGGCGATTATTGCCACCAATGTACCGGGATGCCGCGAAGTGGTGGAGGAGGGGAATAACGGATTTCTTGTGCCGCCTTATGATGCGCGGGCGCTGGCGGACGCGATTATAAAGCTGGCCTCTGACACGGCTTTATGCCGTGCGATGGGAGAAAAAAGCCGTGCGATGGTCGAAGGCGATATGTCTGCGGACAGTGTCCGGAAGCAGACAGCCGCTTTATACCGGTTATGTATGGAGGGTTAACGCTCCGGCTCTAGATCTTGCCGCCCACCCAGTAGAGAATATCCAGCGTGCTGTTATTCAGGAACATACTGATAAAGACGATAAATCCGGCCAGTTCCCAGGGAACACGCAGCACATAGGCCGACATGAAGGCTGTAAAAGCGTAGGTGTAGAGCATCAGGAACATCGTAAAGGCCGATAGATCGTGCCATGAATAAGCCCCTGTTACCAGCATCCAGCCCACGGGAAGGAAAATAATCGTGGCCGGAAGGGTGAGCCAGTTACTGGCAATCATGAACTGGTAGAAATATTTCTTGCGGTCAATCTCTCTGGCGATCCAGTAAACCGTGCTGAAAAACGCGCCCCACATGGCCAGCATACGAAGTCCGTACATGAGTGAAATCACATGGGGCGACTGTCCGGCCAGTGTTTCGGGGTAATCGGTCATCAGTATTTGCGGATAGGTATAAAGCGCGATCAGAATCAGAGGGAATAAAAGAACGGGGACAATGAAAGAGCGTATGGCCTCTTCTTTTGTATCCCCAAAACGGGTGCGCGCCACAGGCATAAACAGAGCCACTTCCAGAGCGCCGAGAAGGTTGCGTTTGATTTCCTGCCGGAATGTCTGCTCTGCCCTCATGATCCACCCCTTTCACACTATCATTTTCTGTTTTTTTATCTGTCATGGCTATTGTAGCCCGTGAAGGGTTAATAATTTCTTTACGATATGAAAAAATAGGGGTGTTACCTGTCTAGCGTTTAAAAGGCGGGTTCATTTAATAACACTTCTTTGAAAGTGCTGTTCAGGCTTTGTACTTCATTCATCCCCGGCATTCCTGAAAATATCAATATATTCTTCGTAAATATAGGATTGGCCGTATGTCCTATCTTTATTCTGCGGCTTTAAAATTCCCAATTCTATAAATCGATCAATTACATGCCCAGCCCCAGCCGTTGTAAAACCAGTCCACTCCCTGATTTTCTTATTGGTAATAATGGGCTGTTCGTAAAGGCGGGGCAAAACGATAGCCGCGCTTTCCGATGCACGTTTGCCGAGTTGTTGTATCGCCAGTAAGTTTCTCTCGCGCAGGGTTGTAATCTTGCCAACAGTTTCGATTGCATCCTGAGAAATCTCAATAATGCCATCAAGAAAAAAGTTAATCCATGCAGAAACATCACCTTTTTCATAGGCAGATAGACGCTCATAATAAATATCCTGATATTTCTTAAAATAAGAGGACAGGAATAAAACAGGACGTTCTAACATGCCTTCTTTCCACAAATAAAAGGTAATCAGCATCCGTCCTGTCCGTCCATTTCCATCAAGAAAGGGGTGGATCATTTCAAACTGGGCATGAATAAGTCCTGCTTTAATGAGTGTCAGAACATCGTCATTAGCGTGTATAAATTTCTCTAAATCATTTAACACACGGGATAGTTCATGCGCTGGAGGTGGAATAAATCTAGCGTTTCCCGGCTTTGTACCGCCAATCCAGTTCTGGCTTTTGCGAAACTCCCCGGGGTCGGAAAAATGGGTTGAGCGTGCATTTTTCATGAGCTTTTCATGTATAGTACTTTAGAATAAGAATATGACGTGTTATATTTACACATGACCTATCACACCCCCCACAGGATTGCCGTTTTATCC
>PFTR01000103.1:0-147 GCA_002789675.1 Alphaproteobacteria bacterium CG_4_9_14_3_um_filter_47_13
AGACGGCTCCGCCTGCGGAAAAGGAGCCGGGCTCTCTGGAGAAGATTTTCAAATCCGCCGCCGCAATCCCCAAAGCCACCCTGAAAATCGTCAACCGGTTCGATGAATGCGAAGGCGTGCAGAACTCTATCAGATTAATCGGGGGAT
>PFTR01000103.1:289-563 GCA_002789675.1 Alphaproteobacteria bacterium CG_4_9_14_3_um_filter_47_13
CCTTCTGATGGCGGCGGTTTTCGGGCCGATCCTTTACGGTGTGCGGGACGCCCATCTTGAAACCGTCCCGGATGCGCAGGATATCGCCTATCAGGCGCGCTGGGCCGGTCGGCCCGGCGGCCCCGTCGTTCGCGATTCACAGGGGCTGCCGGTGCAGGCCATGCCCTACGATGCGCCTTACACCTCATGGAGTTACAAAAACGCGGCCCGGTATTGCGAAAAACTCGAGGCCGAAGGACATGAGGACTGGCAGTTGCCGGACATCAAAACGCTT
>PFTR01000103.1:589-15155 GCA_002789675.1 Alphaproteobacteria bacterium CG_4_9_14_3_um_filter_47_13
GCTTTGCCGATCGAAACGATATCGTGACCTATATGCGCGATGGCGAAAAACTCCTGGAATACCGCTCTTCGGATTCGGAAGAGGCTTACAGCTTCAATCCTGCCAGACCGGGCGTTCGCAAAAACTGTGTTGTCGAGAGGAAGACCGCGCTCGTGCGTTGCGTACGCCAGCTGCTCGTGCGTTGCGTACGCCCGCTGGCTCCCGACGATCCGGCGGCGGCCCCGCTTCTGGAGGAACAGAACGGCGCGCAGGCAGCGTTCAAAAGCGCTTCCGGCACCGCGCCTGAAGAGAACGTCCACAGCTTTACGGTAACGGGCATTTCCTGCGAGATCAGGGGCAGTACAATCAACGTCAGCGCCGGAAAGGATATTTCCGATTTTACCCTTCCCAAAGGCTGCGCCCTGACGCCGTGATAGTCCTTGTACGGTGTTCTTCTTTTACGGAAAAAATGACAAAAGATATCCAGCACCGCTGAAAAATATTCGGGACTGTACCAGATAACTGGAAAAAGTTATTGGTACAAGCATGAGAAAAAGCAGATCAAACAAGATCATCTTATAGGCCATTTTTAGCCTCTTCCTGTTTTTTACAGGCCACAATAATGTAAAATATATATTATGTCAATAAATCACTTTTTTCTATTATCCATAAAATAAATATATAGAAGCAGGTCTATTCAAATATTTATCTATTTTTCCTATTTATAATATCATAGAATTGCTTTTGTTCTTTTCCCTCTCTCCAAGGCTCTAAAAAATGCTCCCTATCATCAATCGAATCAACCGGAATTCTTTTACACCCAAACTTTTTACCGTCCTTAAAAACGGTTATCATTTGCCGGATCTGCGTGCTGATCTGATCGCGGGTCTGACGGTCGCTGTTGTCGCTCTGCCACTGGCTATGGCACTGGCAATCGCCAGTGGCGCGTCTCCTGACAAAGGGCTTGTTACAGCCGTCATAGCAGGTTTTCTCGTTTCCCTTCTGGGAGGCTCACGCGTACAGATCGGTGGCCCTACAGGTGCCTTCGTTGTGGTTGTTTTTACCGTCATCGCGCAGCATGGCTATGACGGGCTTATAATGGCAACACTGATGGTCGGCCTTATCCTGATTGTCTCGGGTTATGCAAAACTGGGGCAGATCATCAAATTCATTCCCTATCCGGTTATCACAGGATTCACGGCAGGAATTGCTGTCATTATTGCCACCAGCCAGATCAAGGATTTTCTGGGTCTGCGCCCCGAGACGGTTCCTGCCGATTTTATTCCCAAATGGATGGCCTATTTTGAGGCAATCGGGACGATAAACCCCGCCGCTCTTTTGCTAGGGCTCGGGGCGCTGGCGGCAATCCTCCTGCTGCGCCGTTTTGCGCCACGCCTTCCGGCCTATCTTCTGGTCATTGTAGCCTCGGCGCTCCTTGCCACCCTTCTTCACCTGCCTATCGAAACCATAGGCTCGCGCTTTCCCGATATGCCCTCGGGTCTTCCCGCCCCGCATTTACCGGATTTCAGCTTTACAAAATTTCAGGAGGTTCTTCCCTCGGCCTTTATTATCGCGTTCCTTGCGGGGATCGAGGCACTTTTATCTGCCGTTGTTGCCGATGGTATGACCGGATTCAAACATCGCCCCAATCAGGAACTGGTCGGACAGGGCGTCGCCAATATTATGTCTGCAATTTTTGGCGGGCTGCCTGCAACTGGAGCGATCGCCCGTACCGCAACCAATATTAAATCAGGCGGAAGAACCCCGATGGCAGGTATTTTTCATGCGCTGTTCCTGTTACTTTTTATTCTTTTTGCGACCGATTTGATGACATTTGTGCCCATGGCAGCGCTTGCCGCCATTCTGTTTATCGTTGCCTGGGGGATGAGTGAAAAAGAGCGTTTTCTTCATATATTCCGTATGCCCGGCAGTGACCGCGCCGTTCTCCTGCTGACCTTTTTTCTAACCATTCTTGTTGATCTGACAGTGGCGATCGGTGTCGGCGTGACGCTGGCATCGCTGCTCTTCATGGCACGGATGAGTAAAACCGTAAAAATAAGCACACAGGCCAATGAAGCCTTTGATCTGGACAGCGAAGAAAAGGAAGAAAACCAGCGCGTGAATCTTCCTTCCGGCGTTGAGGTTTTCCAGATTGCCGGCCCCTTCTTTTTTGGTGTGGCTGACGAGTTACTGGAAACACTCAAACGCATAGGGCAGATGCCCCGCGTGCTCATTATCAGAATGCGGCTTGTACCCTATCTTGATGCCACCGGAGAAGCAGCTCTTGAAAATCTTGTAAAACAGTGCCGTGAAGCAGGAACCTCTGTAATTTTCTCTGCCGTCCAGACCCAGCCTGCCGCCATGATGGAAAAAGCCGGTTTTGGTGCGGCACATCTTCCCGTTTTTTATGCGGCAAGCTACAAAGATTCCATTGCTATGGCGCAGGATCTCCTGACGGCTTCCCATATAATGTAACCCGTCCATTATCGGCATGATGCTGCTTCACTTTGGAAATAATCATATCCCAGACTTCGCGGCGACCTTGCTCATGGGGCTTTAATGTTTGCATAAATTCTGTAAGAACAGGATGCGAAGAGAGATCATAGTCACTCTCGTACCCTATATCCGGCAAAACACCGATAAAAATGGCCAGACCTTTTCCAATTTTTTTTGCAGCAATCGCAATCGGCTGCCCCTCTGAATTTGCGTAACGCGCCATTATTTCAATATTCTTTTCCGTGATATCAGGATATAAAGCCGGCCCATTACCATAGGCAATTCCTGTCTGGCGCTGCCCGCCTTTATAAGTAATCATGACCACCGTACAATCACTAAACCAGTCTATATCACCTTTCTTTCCCAGCTCTGGAATCGACCCCCGCGCCAGACCATTAAAAAAATCAAGACCGGGTTTTGCCCTTTTTGGCTGCGCCCGCCAGGGCGGATCATAAAGAATCTCACGGCACGCATAATAAGCGCCGGCACAAACGCCTATAAAAATACCGCCCTCCTCAACATAATGCCGAAGCGCCTCATTTCCTTTTGCGCCGATATGCGC
Organism: Alphaproteobacteria bacterium CG_4_9_14_3_um_filter_47_13; assembly: GCA_002789675.1. Classification (GTDB taxonomy): domain Bacteria; phylum Pseudomonadota; class Alphaproteobacteria; order Micavibrionales; family Micavibrionaceae; genus UM-FILTER-47-13. The sequence goes on from PFTR01000103.1 coordinate 3,627, forward strand.
TGGGTAAAGGCTATCTTCTCCAATAATACCGGGAAGAACGAAAGCCAGCGTATTCTGATCCAGTGTTCGCGCCTGATATAAGTCAGCTTCTGTTATTTTTTTTAGAGTGACACCATGAAAAGACTGCCGCAATCTCGGAATGAGTGTTCCTGTCGCGGTATTCCTGTCAGTATAAACAACAATTTTTTTACGTTTCATGATCCTGTTTTTTATCAGACATCGCTTTTTTCAAAACCAGATGCCAGAGCGCTTCCTGTTTTTCATCGGCTTTTTTCATCTTTTCCAGAATATCTAGTTGCCATTTATACGAGGCATTTCCATGCTTGTAAATTGTTTTCCGGTAAGAAAGCGCATCATATTCTATATGCGGACTGCATAAAATTGCTTTTCCAGCGCCAGATCGGCACTCAACAATAGCGGCAGGCTGCCCGGGAAGATGACGATACCGCGCCAGAATAACGGCATCCTTGTCCCCTTCAAAAATCGGCCCTCCTGAATAAAAAGCCGGATAGCCCCCTTCTTCACCCTCTACCGTGACAACAGCATCCCACGATTTATAAAAGTCCCCTTCTTCTATAAATTCATAGATTGGCCCTATCGCCATCCCTTTATAAAAACCCAGCTCTCGCGCCCCGCAAATAGGTGTTTTCTCATCTTTCGCCCATGCAATCGCCGCACATCCATAATAAGCCCCCGCACAAATACCCAGATACGTCCCGCCTTTTTCGACAAAAGTACGAATGGCTTTATTGCCGGCGCCACCCAGTTTTTCACAATAATAAAGATCCGCGCCGCCCGGCATCACAAACAGGCGCGCCTTCTCGAGAGCGCCATTATCTATATCATCGGCATCGCATAATATTACGTAGTCTGCACCAAAATCCGCGCATAAACGATGGTACAAAATGACGTTATTATGGACATAGTCCTGATAAAGCAATACACTCATAAATGAAAAAATTTCTCGCCCAGCGTAATGAATATCTCGATCACAATAAGGATCACAATATACCACTCCACATGGAGAGACCGTTTATCCTGCAATAATCCAAGCATGGTTTCAGCGGTTTTATAGACCAGATCAAGCTTCTGCTTCAGGGCACTATTGCGCTCGATAATCTCCAGATCATCTTCCAGTTTGGCAAAAAGACGCTCCAGATCCGGGCGCTCCCACAGGACTTCCGGCTTATCGCCAATCTCGACATGCCCCACCATCTTACGCTGGATTGATAATGTACTGCCAATATGACGCAGTAATTCGCGGGTACGACGCCCCCCAAAAACACCGGATTGTAATTCGGTTGCCACAGGTTCGATCGTATCGAACGTATCTGTCATCCGTGCTTCATAATGGGAAAGAACCGCGCTTTTTGCCAGAACATCCGCCAGAATCTGTACTTTGGCAACCTCCATATTCTGAAGCGTGACAAATTTCGGCTCCGGTCCTTCTGTTCCCTTTTTATCAATTAAAACAGTGCATTCTTCGGCCACGGGCTTCGGAAAGGGATCAACAATAAACTCCTGAAGATCGCTGATGAAAGACGCTTCCTCCACAGGATTAAGGCCGAACATCACCACCACGCCATAACGGAATAAAACGGCATAACCATCAATTCCGGCCTGCATCACAAAAGGAGACATTGCCACACGCCGCCCCTGCTCCAGCGCTTTCATATTGATCCTCTGGCCAACAAACAGGCCGCGCACATCAATCCGGTCACGTTTTGACAAAGGTTTTGTATTCATGATTTATTGCCTCTTTTCAGGAGGAATTGTATATCCAGTTTCATTTCAAATGTACAGTTTTGCATGATTACTCCCTGAACTCTGCTTTATCGGGAATACGGGCAAAGGCAATTTTAGTCCCGACATATCCGGAAGATGTCTTTGGGGACACCCCGATCCGAACCGTTTCAGCGCCATATTTTTTATTTAAACCGTCAATAACACCGGACAGAATATCGTTTTTGTCACGCAACTTTTTATAAGCATCCGAATTTGTATCAAATAAATCAGGCGTAATTTCCTCACGGCGGCACAGTCCGGTTAGGCAGATCGCTGATTTTCTGATTTTTTCAGGGCGGCAGTCCGCTATCATTTTCATCCATAGAACATCAAGGGCTTTTAAAAAAGAAAAATTATCCTGCGCCGGAGACAGGCGGATTTCTGCTGCCCAGCGCTGATCCCCGTTTATCCGTACACTCATTGAAAAACACGTTGCATAAAATTCCTTCCGGCGCAGACGGCTTGCGGCTTTGACAACCAGCCGCCGTGTCACCAGCCGTGCGGCATCGGGATGGCGCAGATCAGGGTCAAGAACGCGGGAATGACCAATGACACTTGTTTTCGTAACAATATCAGGGACATCATAGCCATGAAGATTATACCAGAACCGTTCCCCGCCGACACTGCCCCATATGGCGCGGGCATGTTTGGGCGATATATTCCAGAACTGCTCGACCGTCCTGATTTTTGCGCGGTTCAGACGCTCTTCCATGCGTACATTAATGCCGGGAAGATCGGTAAGCTTCAAATCAAAAAGCCGTCCCGGAAGTGCGTCTGGTGCCAGAATAACAAGACCGTTCGGTTTCTCCATATTCGTTGCCACCTTGGCCAGAAAACTATTCGGTGCCAGACCAATCGAACAGTTTATCGCCGCGCCGACATTACGCCAGATTCCCTTCCTGATTCTCTCTGCTACAGCGCTTCCCGCTTCCCCTGTCCTCTGGCGTGGAGGCAAACGGCTTGACAGTTCGTCAATTGAGCATATTCTATCAATCGGCACATGATGAATAACCTCTTCAAGAATACGATGATGGTAATCAACATATTTATTATGTTGCGCCAGAACACAGACAAGCCCCGGACACATTCTTTTTGCCTCATAGATTTTTGTGCCCGTTTTCACGCCATAGGCTTTAGCCTCGTAAGACGCGGCAATCGCACATGTTGAATCAGTGTTCATTGGCACAACAGCCACCGGACGCCCTCGCAGTGCCGGATTTTCCTGCTGCTCGACACTGGCAAAATAACTGTTCAAATCCAGAAACAGCCATTTCAACTGATGTTCCGGCGTCATCACACCCTCATATGTTCACTATTTGTTTCACGTGAAACAAATTACACCACTATTAAAAACAAATAAAGAACATTTTGTATAAAATAGTGATGTTATAATCTGTATTTTTCGTTGACCCTTTTCGTCATAATGCTTATGGTATTTTCAGTAAAAAAGTCTTGTTGCCACCTATCATCAGTAAAGACTAAAAACATGAAAAGAATAGATGTTATTCCCTATGGCTGCAGCGCTGGCGGGCAGGTTTCCGGATCAGAGCGCGGAGCGCTGGATCTGAAGCAGAATGGCCTGATCGAGCGTTTACAATCCTCTACCCTTGATATCAAATGGCAATATGATCCAAAGGAAATTTATGACACGGATTTTGGTAAAAAAGCGCATGAAAATCTGCCACCACTGGGATCGCAGGAGCGAAAAGAAATCGTCCTCTGGCATTGCCGCCGGATACAGAATGATGTTCTGAAGGCTTTAAAAAAGGGGACGCTGCCGCTGACAATCGGCGGTGACCATGCGATGGCAGCGGGATCAATTTCAGCTGTCGCCAAAGCAAAAAATGCTTACGGCAGAACAGGTGTCATCTGGATTGACGCCCATCCCGACCTGAACACCCCGGATACCTCTATTTCACAGGCATTGCACGGCATGCCTCTGGCGGCGCTTGTGGGAATGGGGGATGAAAATTATGTATCCCTGACCGGAAACGAACCTGTCATCCGTTACGACTCTATTGTTTATATCGGAATCAGGGATATCGACCCCGGAGAGCAGGATTATATCGACCGTTTCGGGATTACCGCTTTTACTATGGACGATGTTAACAGACTTGGCATTGACAATGTGCTGGAACAGGCCAAAGCCATCATTACCAAAGATACCGACGCACAGGTTATTTCCATTGATCTGGACGGATTTGATCCCGAAGATGTCCCTGCCGTTGGATCACCCGTGCCACACGGACTCAAGCCGGAGACAACATTGCCCGCCTTGAAAAAACTGATGAAAGAGATTGATTTTGATCTCATAGAAATCGCCGAATATAATCCCATGCTCGCCGGACGGGATAAAACCCGGGACTTTATCGAAGAACTGCTGAAGACGCTTCTGTCTGATTAACCCTTAAGGATACCAGCGAAAAGTTTCCGGAACGGGAACACTCTTCAGAGCCGGTGTTTCCTGAGGAGTCTCCTGATCCTGTACATCACCACTCTTCAGGCAAAAAATTAGAGCCAAAGAAGCTGCTGCTATAGCGCCACCTGCAAGAAAACGCACGGCACGTCCCGGTGGCGTCTTCCCGTTTGTTTTTTCATCAGATTTTTGTATCTCGTTCATTATAATCCTCTTATCAAAAAACATAGATTGACATTATGGTTACATTTTATCAGGCCGCTTCAGTTAACATGGATTTTTTTCTATTCAGGGCTATTCTGACATGTGTGATTTTCTCAAATCCTTTTAAATTTTCCGGTGTTTTCTCAAGTCTCATATATTGAAAACAATCCATATCAGCAGCAGGATAGACATGGGCAGCAACATAAAGATGCCCAATCAAAAGATAGCAAACAATTTCCTCAAGAAGAAAAAGACGGCAATTTTCCTGCACAGCAATAGAATTTCCCATAATTTCATGTTTTTCCTTCCGCTGCATATATTTTTCAATATCCTTTGCAAGAGACAGACGAAAACCATTATCGTTTTGATAATATTTTATAATTTCCCCATATAACACGTCATAATCCTTATGCCCGCGCCATTCATCCCAGTGATTGATCTGTTGTATAGAAGATGAATACCGCTCAAGAACCAATCTATTTCTGAAAAGCCATTGCTTCCCCATTCTGACACTTTCTTCATAAGCCTGTGTCGCATCCATTCCGTCTGCCTGAAAATTAAAACGATAAAGTGTATCACTCAGCGTAATAATTGTTTTTTCAAAATTACGGGAGGCCCAATCCAGAATAGATATAAATTTATCCCCTTCATGCGCTATATTTCCCGGGCTAATACCCAGTTCACAGATTTGATATTCCTGCCAGTGCCGATCTCTTCCTTTTGGGGTAATACGGTATTTAATCATATGTTACTCCTGCCGTTGTTGTTGTTGGCTGCTCACAATACTTCCATATAATTTCAAACTCACGGCGTTTGATTTCTGCAATATAGCTATTTTTTATAATAATGATGGCATCGTCTGTATTTTTATGAAGAGAATTCTGGACATTAAAAGCAACTTTCTCACCATATACAGTGATCGGATTATTCAGATACAGCCCCTTTGGCAAAAAACGGTACTCATCAAGGGGATAAAGAAGATATGTATCATCATGACGAACAAGATTACGAAAGACGATCCCCTCTTTACGCAACATCATTTCCCGGTCTATAACCTGTTGCGATGACAGGGAGTTATCAATAAAACTATTCAGAACCTCACCATAAGTTCCCTTCATCGTATAAAAAATATCATCCAGCAGTTTCAAATAGGCATTATCACCCTTCGTATCTTTCTCGATCACCGTCAAAAGATCATCACGAAAGCGCAAGCCCTGCTGCGGTAAAAACTCGATTCCGGCATCTTCCAGTGTTTTCTGGATAGCGCCCAGTGTTTCGGGAGTGGAGTTGATTTTCCCCGTTTCTATTAGTTTGATCGTCGCCTCGGAAACCGTTCCACAACGCTCTGTCAGCGTCTTCTGGCTCCAGTCCAGCATAGCGCGCGCGGCCTTGATCTGTTCACGACTAATCATCAAATTCCTTAAGATATTGTTTCTTATATCAAAAAATTATAGCGTGACTAGACAAAAAGGTCAACATTTCTATTTTAAATTCATATACGAATAGTATAAAAAAATTATATTTTTAATTTGACACAGCGTTATGAGAAGCGTAATGTTCTTTTATAGACAAGATTATCACCTGATGTATTGCTTCGTTTGGCGACGTGCCAAATCCCCCACACACAAAGGCAATACATTGTGATAAGGGTCGGTTTCGGGTTATGCCGCCCGACCCAACTTTATTAAAGACCCCACTGCACATACCCCTGAGGGCTTCCGTTTATTGCGGAAGCCCCTTTTTTCACAGAAAAAACGGGGTTCAAAAGAACCCCGTTATAGGATAGCCACTCCGTAAGACGGCTAGTTGGCTTGGCGACGGAGGAAAGCAGGTATATCAAGCTCGTCTTCAGATGTTTCCGGCTTCGGTGTTTCAATATTCAAACTTCCCTGCATCTGGACATCACGCTGGGGCGCACGCAAGGCAGGTGCATAACCGCCCCCTGCTGACGATCCCTGACCGGAAGATGACTCGCCTTGTTGTCTTTTATGATCTTCCTGAAAATCCTGATGAGGTCTTAAAGGATTCGTAAAACGCTCGAACAGGGATGGTGGCTTCTTCTTATGAGCGCCACCGCCCGGCATAGGAGGTCTGAGATTTAAACCTGACGCCGTAATGCTCTGCACAGGCGGCTCTGTATAAACAGGACGCTGTGCCGCCAGAGTCTCCGATGCTTCATTCTGTCTGCGTGCGGAATCGTAGTAACTGTTCGGATGTAAATCAGGGCGCGTTTCCGGCTCTGCCGCTTTTGGCGGGATGAAAGAGTTATTATAAACAGATCCGCGTAACATTCCCGACTGCGGCTCTGCAGATCGCCATGACTGTTGCTGCTGCGGCGCTGTCTGTTCCCATTGACGGGCAGACTGTTCTGTATTCACAGACGCTGCTTCAAGAGCCTTCTGCTCGAACATATCGGCTTCAGGCTCATCAGACTTTTTTGTTGCCGCCAATGCCGCAGCATGGCTCATGGCCGATGCCGTTACAGGGCCATAATCGGGAATATGCGTCTGTGTTGAAAAAGAAGAAACCTCTCCCTTTGACTGTACAGACCCATTCCCTGTTCTTGCAGCAGAAATTGTAGAAACATTGGGCTGAGCGCGTTCCATTTTGCGTTCCTGCCCTGTGACACTATTGACCAGTGATCCGGTATAGTTTTTCCCCGATGATTTCTGGATTTCCGCTTCAATACCTGTGGCAACCACAGACACGCGCATCATGCCATCAAGTTTTTCATCAAAAGTCGAACCAAAAATAATATTGGCGTTCGGATCAACCTCGTCACGAATACGGTTACAGGCCTCGTCAACTTCAAACAGGGTCATATCAAGACCACCCGTGACGTTGATAATAACACCCCGTGCCCCTTTCATTGATACATCATCAAGAAGCGGATTATTAATGGCAGACTCAGCCGCTTCAATCGCACGGCGATCCCCTTCGGCCTCACCCGTTCCCATCATCGCCTTGCCCATTTCGAGCATCGCACTCCGCACATCTGCAAAATCAAGGTTAATCAGACCCGGCATCACCATGAGATCGGTTACACCACGCACACCCGATTGCAGAACGCTATCCGCCATTTTAAAAGCTTCAGCAAAAGTTGTTTTCTCGTTCGCAACACGAAACAGATTCTGGTTCGGAATGACAATCAGTGTATCAACATATTGCTGCATCTCGTGAATACCGGCTTCCGCCATTTTCATCCGGTGCGTTCCTTCAAAATGGAAGGGCTTGGTGACAACACCCACAGTCAGAACGCCAAGATCACGACATATTTTCGCAATCACGGGCGCAGCGCCTGTCCCTGTTCCACCGCCCATACCGGCAGTAATAAAAGCCATATTCGAGCCTTCAAGATATGCCGCGACTTCTTCAATTGACTCTTCCGCTGCTGCGCATCCGATTTCCGGTTTTGCTCCAGCACCAAGACCGCCGGTGACACTTACACCAAGCTGCACTTTATTTTCGCTAAGCGAGCCACCGAGTGCCTGCGCATCCGTATTACAGACGACAAACTCACACCCCTGCAGGCCCGAGCTTATCATATTATTTACAGCATTTCCGCCGGCACCGCCGACACCGAGAACAGTAATTTTTGGGGACAATTTCTGGACTTCTTTATTATTTGGCATTCTAACATTAATCATGATGGGAACCTCCGTAGGACAAGATACTTTGATTCTATTTATTTCAGGGTCGGAAGGAAAGAGGGGCTTTTTTGATTTCCGGCAAGAAAGACAGAAATGCGGGGCTTTTTACTCTCCTTTAGATTCGCACGGGACTTCAAAGTATTTTGCTAAGTGACTCTGACGATTCGTAATTATGAGTCTGTCAAATAGAACACCATCCGTGAAGCCCTTAAAAACAACTTTCTGTGGATAAGTTAGTTTTTATACACAGAAAGTCAATAAAGACAGGAATAAATACAAATTTACCACTGTGAACGTGTTTGTGAATAAGCGGTGGACACAAAAAATGATTACCAGTTTTCCCGCAGCCAGAATTTTACCCGTTCCCACAAATTTCCCGGTTCGACCTGCGCCATAATCTCGGCGGGCATTTCGTCGCTGCGCTCAGAAATATATAGCAACAGACCAGATGTTGTGGCGAAAGCAGGCCCATTGACAGCTTCAGCCAGACCGTCAATGCGGATCGGGCGTCCCAGACGAACCTGCTTATCAAGAACCATCTGGCCAAGATCACGCAGCCCGGGAAGCTGGCTTGCACCTCCGGTAAGAATGACGCGCCGTCCGGCAGCCTGACCCACACCACTATCATTCAGACGCGCCCGCGCAAGCTCCAGAACTTCCTCCAGACGCGGCTGGATAATCCCGACAAGAAGAGAGCGCGGCGCGTGATTAGGCTGGCTTTGATTGTCTTCACCGATTTGCGGAACATCAATCAGCTCATTTTCATCCGTGCTACTGGCAACGGCACTGCCATATAAAACTTTTAAACGCTCGGCATGACCAAGAGAGGTCGTTAGTCCACGGGCAATATCACTGGTGACATGCTGTCCGCCGACCGGAATGGCATCGTTATAAATCATCACGCCGCCATAAAAGACAGCAATGGACGTCACGCCCCCGCCCATATCAATCACGGTACAGCCCAGATCCATTTCATCCTCGACAAGGCAGGACAGTCCTGCCGCATAACCGGACTCACATAACGCGCCAATATCAAGATGGCTGCGCTCGATACAGGTTGCAATATTCCGCAAGGCACTTACTTTTCCTGTGACAAGATGGATATCCACTTCCAGAGTATGACCGAACATACCACGCGGCTGCCGAATACCGCTATTGCCATCAATCATATAGGTTGCCGGAATGGTATGAATCAGCTCCGCATCATCACGGGCAGCATTGGCCTGTGCTTTGGCCAGCGCCCGCCGCACATCATTATCGGTGACAGCCTGTCCCGAAATTTCAACATCGACACTGACATTATGCGATCTTGTATGCACCCCCGGCACATTGATAATCACTTCGCGCAGCGGATAACCCTTCATGGCTTCCGCCGCCATATTCTCCGCCGCGTGAACCGTCTGGCGAATGGCCGTTTCCGCCAGCGCCAGATCAATCACCGATCCGGCCTTGATACCTTGAGAGGCCTGATGCCCGACCCCCAGCACTTCAAACCGTCCGGTATCATCAATCACACGCGCAATAAAACACGCAACTTTACTCGACCCGATGTCAAGCGCGGCAATAACCGATCCTTTTGGTTTTGGCTTATGTTTCATACCACATCCTTCTTATGCAAAAAACCAGAGGTACAAAAATCATATATTGTTTCCCTTCAGTCCCGCTTTATAATCCTGTACCGCGCCCGGTTTTGTGCGGACGATGATACGGTCATTTTCTCTCATATCAATAGATGTCAAATCTTTTTCCAGCAGATGATCGGCTTCCTGCGCCTGCATCAAACGACGCAAGGCAAGACCAGTATCCTTTTCTGGAAGCTTGACGGTCAAACCGTTTTTAAATTTCAAATCCCAGCGCCGCTCTCCGACCCAGGTGGCGGCTTCAATTTTATCATTCAGCCCCGGTTCGGCGGAAATCATACCGATTAGCTCCGCCGCGTGTTTGGGCGCGTCTTCTCCGACAATAATGATCAAATCCTTATAAGGCGCAATTTTCAAATCAGTCAGCGTCACACCTTCTGGATCAATCACACGGATTTTCCCTTTACTCTGCCAGAGCGCCATCGGTTCGCGCTCGATCAGCCCGATATAGATCGTATCGGGTAAGCGCCGCTCGACATGCGCTTCCCGTACCCATGAGATACGCTCGAGCAGATCACGGGCATCTTTCGGGTCAAAGGCAAAAATCGGATCACCGCGCTCGACATTCAAAACAGCGCGAAGTACATCCGGGTCGCTATGCATCCGTCCTTCAACCAGAATATTTTCCACGGAAAATCCGACGTGACCCGCCAGCTCGTAGACCTGATGCCGTACCCAGATGCCGCTTCGTGCGGCAGCACCACCGAGAAAGACCCATGATCCGGTCCAGATCAGAAGAACGATTATAACAGTCATTGTGCCAAAGCGCCGCGCCAGCGCCGTCAGGCGCGCTGCTTTATCGTTCCAGGCGCGTCTTGCCTTGATGCCTGATTTGGTTGTGAGGTTTCCTGTTTTTGTTTTTCTTGACCGTGACATGTTGCGGTTTCAACCAGATGGGAACAGAGTTGAACAAAAGACATTCCGTTATAAATCACCTGTGACGGGCCAATCGAGGCCGCCGTCAGGCCGGGCTGGGTGTTGATCTCGAGAAAATAGAGACCTTCGCTGCCCGGCTTACTGTTATCATAACGAAAATCACAGCGCGCCAGACCGGAACACCCGATGCCATTATACACACGTTCTGCATAATCCAGAGCGGTTTTGTAAACATCTTCGGAAATTTTTGCCGGAAGAACAAGAGCCGTCCGCGTATCATGATATTTGGCTTCATAATCAAAAAAACGTGTCTGCGAAACAATTTCTGTCACAGCCTGTGCTTTGCCATCCAGAACAGCCACCGTCAGCTCCTTACCGGGAATATATTTTTCGACCAGAACTTTTTCGCCAAAAGCCCAGTGTAATTCATCCAGCGGTAACTGATTTTCATTTTCCATGATCAGACGCACCCCCACACTTGACCCCTCGCAAGGCGGTTTAACAACATAAGGGGGCTCCATGACATGGCTTTCCAGAATTTCTTCAATGGGCACGACAAGGCTTTCCGGTGTGCGGACACCATAACTTGCCGCCAGCTGTTTGGACAAAGGTTTGTCCATCCCGATTGCCGAAGCCGTAACCCCCGAATGGGTATAGGGAATTTCAAGAATTTCCAGCACAGCCTGAATGGTACCATCCTCACCGCCTTTACCATGCAGATTGTTAAAAACAACATCGGGCTTTGGCAACAGCGCCGCTTCCAGTAAAGACAGATCCTTTTTGACATCAATGACCGTGACATCGTAGCCACCTTCACGGAGCGCTGCCTCGACTTCCTTGCCCTTGGTCAGGGAAACCTGCCGCTCTGCTGACCAGCCTCCCACAAGTAATGCAACTTTTTTTGTCATGCTTTTTCTCCTATCCGTCTGATTTCCCAGCGTAGCGTGATTCCGAAGGT
>PFTR01000103.1:15233-19612 GCA_002789675.1 Alphaproteobacteria bacterium CG_4_9_14_3_um_filter_47_13
GTTACAGTGCTTTTCACTCATCTGCGCGCCACCGACCATAAGCCCCCTACATCCGGCACGATCAATAATCTGCCAGACTTTTGTTCCTTCGGGCAATTCCGCTCTGGCAATTTCTTCCGCAGAAGGGTTGGCAAAGGTCGAGCCGCCCGTTCGCTCACGAAGGGGCTGTGAATTTTCACGTTTTTCCTTAATCTGTGCCATATGCGCCTTAATAATTTCCGGCTGTTCCTGCTGCCCCTGAAAAACGGCGTTCACAAATATATAATCTGCCGGTGTCGTGGTATGGCGATAGGACATTCCCATTCGGGCAGGGGTCAGGATATGGGTTTTGCCGTTGCGATCCAGCGCGGTTGCCTCGATCAGGATATCCTTCGTTTCCGTGCCATAGCATCCGGCATTCATGCGCAGCGCGCCGCCAATGGTTCCCGGAATGCTGCTGAAAAACTCCAGTCCGGCGATCCCCGCATCCGCTGCCGTTTTTGCAACACTGGCATCCAGCGCCAAGGCGCCGGCGCGAATGCGATTTCCTTCCAGCACTTCGATTTTGGCAAATTCCCGTCCCAGCCGAATCGTCACACCGGGAACGCCGCCATCACGAATAATGGTGTTGGAGAGAACACCAAAAGTTTGAACAGGGGTTTCCGCAGATAATGCTGCAAAAAAACTTCGTAAATCCTCAAGATCGGCAGGTTTAAATAATATCCCGGCCACTCCGCCTGTCTTAAACCACCCCATCGTCCCAAGCGGCGCATTTTCCGTGATACGTCCGCGAACAGGGAAAGTGTCTTCTATTATCTTTGCCAGTCCGGTCATATTTTTCTCCCCTTCATCTTTCTACGACCTTCTTTTCCCGACTTTTTTCAAAAACCATCGCCAGTTCTTCCGGCAGGGCATTGGCCCATTTTGTAATATCTCCGGCTCCCAGACAGACAACGATATCGCCTTCTTTTGCAATTCGGGCGACCAGAAAAGAAAGATCCTCTGCACGATCCAGCGTTTTAACATCGCGGTGACCGCATTTTCGGATGCCTTCTGCAAGAGAGTCTCTGGTGATATTTTCGATCGGGTCTTCGCCGGCTTCATAAATATCGGCAACGATAACGATATCGGCATCATTAAAGCAGGTACAGAAATCCTCGAACAGGTCATGAAGACGGGAATAACGGTGGGGCTGCATAACGGCAATAACTTTATTTTTTACCACGCCTTCCGCTGTTATGGCGCGGGAGGATTGACCGGCATGGACAACCTGTCTGGCCGTACGCAGGACAGCCGCGATTTCTACGGGATGATGGCCGTAATCATCAATGATGGTAATTCCGGCTGTTTCTCCGGTTTTTGTGAAACGTCGTTTGACACCGGAAAAATCGGCCAGTGCTTTTTTCATTAAGGCCGGAGCAATTTTCAGTTCCTGTGCAATGGCCAGCGCCGCAAGCGCATTCTGGACATTATGCTCGCCGGGCATCGCCAGATAGATATCCTGCAGAATAATATCCGCTCCCTTCTCGCCTCCCCCTGAAAACGTCACATCAAAAAGACAGCCCTGCGCGCTATGGCGGAGATTACGGGCGCGAATATCGGCCTGCGGATTAAAACCATAGGTAATAATCCGGCGATCCGCCACATCGGCGATAAGTGCCTGCACTTCCGGATGGTCGATACAGAGTACGGCAAAACCATAGAACGGGATATTTTCGATAAACTGGCGATAGGAGGCGCGGACATTTTCAAAACTGCCGTAATGCTCCATATGTTCGGGGTCAATATTGGTAATCACGGCCACCGTTGCCGGAAGGCGCGTAAATGTACCATCACTTTCATCGGACTCGACCACCATCCATGTGCCCTTGCCAAGCCGTGTATTCGTACCGTAACGATTGACAATACCGCCATTGATAACCGTTGGGTCAAGGGAGGGGTTGACCTGCCCTCCTTCCTCCAGCATCGCGCCAACCATCGAGGTTGTTGTTGTTTTTCCATGGGTGCCGCCAATGGCTATCGCCCATTTCAGCCGCATTAATTCGGCCAGCATCTCGGCACGGCGTACCACGGGAAGCTTCCGCGCCCGCGCCGCCACGAGTTCGGGGTTGTTCTTTTTAACCGCCGAAGACACCACGACCACGGCAGCATCCCCGATATTGGCATCATCATGCCCTATGAAGACTTTAATTCCTTTATCCTGCAACCGTTTTATATTGGGACCGGCGGACATGTCCGAGCCCTGCACATGATAACCCATTATATGCAGCACCTCGGCAATCCCGCTCATGCCGATCCCGCCAATTCCGACGAAATGCAGGGTTCCGGTGTCTATGGGCATTGTACGCATAATCGCCATCCTTTTATTATTCGTAATATTATCAATTGCGCTGTAAAGAATGAATATCATGGCATCGCCAAAAATTAAATGATTTACAGTTGTCAAAAGAAAGAAACACTATAGATTTATAGCCTCAAATAACAAAATGATGGAGGATATAATGACTTTTGAACTGCCTGATCTGCCTTTTGCCTATGATGCCCTTGCGCCTCATATGTCTGCGGAAACATTCGAATATCACCATGACAAGCACCATAAAGCCTATGTCGATAACGGAAACAAACTTCTGGAAGAATCAGATTTAAAGGGCAAGCCACTGGAAGAAATTATTCTCAAAGCTGAAGGAGGATTATTTAATAATGCCGCGCAGCACTGGAATCATTCTTTTTTCTGGAAGTGTCTTAAACCCGATGGCGGCGGTACGTCCCTGCCCGAAAATATTGCGCAGAAGATTGAACGTGATCTTGGCGGCTATGATGCCTTTAAATCAAAATTCACGGAAGCCTGCGTCACGCAATTCGGCTCCGGCTGGGGCTGGCTTGCCATGGACAATAAAAGCGGCAAACTTGAAATTCTTAAAACCGGCAATGCCGGCGTTCCTTTTACAGACGGTAAAACTCCGCTTCTGACCTGTGATGTCTGGGAACATGCCTATTATATTGACTACCGCAACGCCCGTCCGAAATATGTTCAGGCTTTTGTCGATAGTATGATCCACTGGGAATTTGTTGAATCACTGGTTGAAAAAGGCCCTATGAAAATCGCGGCTTAAGATCTTTACAGAACAGGACGTAAGGCCGCCACAACACGGCGACCTTCGGCAAGAAGGACATTATAGGTACGACAGGCCGCGCCGGTATCCATCGGCTCGACTGCAATTTTTTTACGATGGAAGGGCTCCTTAAATGCAGATTTTAAAAACTGCATCTGTGTACCGCCTCCAAACAGTACAATATCAAGATCATCGGCATGAGGCATGATTTGCGCGAAATCATCAGCCTCAAGAACTGCTTTATCCGGATTCACATTCCAGTTTTCAACTCTATCAGGGAAAACAATGACAGCAGATTCATAGATTGTCCCGCTAATACGGAATTTACCAGTGTTATAACTTTGGATAATCTGGCGGTCAGCCCGTATAAGCGGCGTGATATCCACGAATTATCCTGCCTGTTCCTGCGCATCTCCGGCTTCATCGGACACAATATTCTCGCGGCGCACTTTCAGATAGATCAGCATCGGGGAGCCAACATAAATAGAGGAAAAAGTCCCGATGATAATACCAAAAATCAGGGCATTCACAAAACCCTGAATCACGGCACCACCGAATACCCAGAGCGCAATGAGTGCCAACAGAGTCGTGCCGCCCGTTAAAATCGTGCGCGAAAGAGTCTGGTTTGTGGACTTATTAATTAATTCATTCAGCGGTATTTTTTTATATTTACGCATATTCTCGCGAATACGGTCAAAAATCACCACACTGTCATTGGTAGAATATCCGGCAATCAGAAGAATGGCCGCCAGTGTCGAAAGATCAAACTGCATCTGCGTCAGAGCAAAAAGTCCGACCGTACCGATCAC
This sequence comes from Alphaproteobacteria bacterium CG_4_9_14_3_um_filter_47_13, assembly GCA_002789675.1. Classification (GTDB taxonomy): domain Bacteria; phylum Pseudomonadota; class Alphaproteobacteria; order Micavibrionales; family Micavibrionaceae; genus UM-FILTER-47-13. The sequence continues at coordinate 19,135 of PFTR01000103.1, forward strand.
ATCATGCGCCAGTGCCACAACCGTCGAGACACCGAATTGCCATTCAAAGCGGAACCAGACATAAGCAAGAATGCCGATAATCGACCATATAATCGCCAGCGCCGCCGTTTTTTTCAGCTCCGCCCCGACCTGTGGCCCTACATATTCTGTCCGGCGATATTCAACCGGCGCTTCAAAACGCGCATCCAGATGTTCGTGCAGTTTATTAATGGCAAGCTGCTGCGGGCTGAGCGGGCATTTCGTCTGGTCATGTTCCTTTTCAAGGCAGGATTCACGCGCCTTTTTCGCAGTTTCATCTTCTTTCTGTTCCGGCAGACGGATCATCAGATCCAGCGGATCGCCGAATTCCTGCAACGACATTTCCCCCAGCCCAAGATGATTTATTTCCGTTCGAAGATCAGAAAGAACAGGGGCTGTCGGCACACGGACTTCAATGACTGTCCCTCCGGTGAAATCAATACCGAAATTAAGCCCTTTG
>PFTR01000103.1:19618-19970 GCA_002789675.1 Alphaproteobacteria bacterium CG_4_9_14_3_um_filter_47_13
CACAGAGAAAATGTCCCTATAATTATGAATAATGATACGGCGAAAGCAATATAACGCTTACCGATAAAATCAATATTTGTTCCATCCGGAATAAATCTAATACCCTTCATTTTTCTTCTTTTCTCTTTTTTGTTATACAGGCAGCAGAGACGATTTATTTTTTTTCAGCCACAACACCACCATAAGCCGCGTCACCATAATCGCGGAAAAGAACGAGGTGACAATCCCGACACCCAGCGTCACGGCAAACCCCTTGATCGGCCCTGTTCCGAAAGAAAACAGGATTATTGCCGCGATCAATGTTGTCAGATTGGAGTCGATAATCGTACTCATGGCGCGGCTATAACCGATA
>PFTR01000103.1:20018-34496 GCA_002789675.1 Alphaproteobacteria bacterium CG_4_9_14_3_um_filter_47_13
GCTCCTCGCGGATACGCTCAAAAATAAGCACATTGGCATCCACCGCCATACCGATGGTCAGAACAATACCGGCAATCCCCGGCAAAGTGAGGGTTGCCTGCAAGACAGACAGCAAGGCAAAAATAAGCGCCACATTTATTATGAGCGCAATATCGGCAAAAACACCAAACAGACTGTAACCCAGCGCCATAAAAATCATCACCAGAACAAGCCCGATCAGACTGGCAATTTTTCCTGATTCTACAGAATCCGCACCAAGCGAAGGCCCCACCGTCCGTTCTTCCAGAATTTTAAGCGGCGCCGGAAGAGCACCAGCACGAAGCAGCAATGAAAGATCATTGGTTTCCTGCAAGGTAAAACGTCCGCTGATCTGGGCAGAACCACCGCAAATTGGTTCGTTAATATTGGGCGCGCTGATGACCCTGTCATCAAGAACAATGGCAAAAGGTTTATTGACGTTATTGCGGGTGACATCACAAAAACGTTTTGCCCCGATACCATTCAAACGGAAACTCACCACCGGCTGTCCGGCCTGATTAAAGCTCGGCTGTGCATTGGTCAGCATATCGCCTGTGAGCATCTCCCGCCGCTGGATCGCGATTGTCTGCGACGGATCTTCGGCCATAGGAAGAAGGCGCGTTCCTCCTGCACTGCGGCCTGTGCCACCATCAACAAGATGGAACGTCAGCTTGGCCGTTGTTCCCAGCAGTTCCTTGATCCGCTCGGGATCATCGACACCGGGAAGCTGGACAATGATACGCTCTGTTCCCTGCCGTGTGATAATGGGCTCGTTCGTGCCTGTCTCATCAACACGGCGACGGACAATTTCAATAGACTGGTTAATCGTCTGATCCTGGATTTTCTGTATGGCGTCTTCGGTATATTTGCCTTCTACAGTACGGCCATCCTGACTGACAATAATCTCAAGATCGCTATCAATATCGCGCATGATTTTTTTGACAACCGCCGTATCCATGCCTTCCGTCAATTGCAAGCGTATCCCGCCCTCAATACTGGAAATGCGGGTATAGCCAACTTTTTCCTTACGCAGTTCCGGACGTGCCGCTTCAACCAGATCAGAAGAGCGCTGGCGAATCACCGTACCGACATCAACCTCGAGCAACAGATGCGAGCCACCCTGAAGATCAAGGCCAAGATTGACCGTTTTTGTCGGCATCCAGCCCGGCAGGGTTTCCATCCATGCCCGTGCTTTTGAACCCATCATATTCGGAGCGCTATAGAGAACCGCCAGCAAACAGACAGCCATCACCATAAGCATTTTCCAGCGTGCCATATTAATCATGATATTTTCGTTTCATCTCCGTTTTCATTTCACGTCAGGCGGCAGGATGAATTGCTGCTTACCCGGCTTTTGCCTTGTTCTGGATTGCAGAGCGCAGAGCCGTGACTTTTACATTATTTCCCAGATCAATGACAACCTCGTCATCGCCATCCTTGATTTTGTCAATTTTTCCCAGAAAACCGCCGGATGTTACAATTTCATCGCCTTTTTTCAGTTGATCAATCATTTCTCGATGGCGCTTGAAACGTTTTTGCTGCGGCATAATCAGCAGCACATAAAACATCACAACCAGCGTTAGAATCAACAACATATTGAGCGCAAAAGCCTCCCACGGGGCGGGGGCTTCGGCAGCAAGGACTCCAGTTTGCGCCACTGTTTGGGCTATTGCTTGTGAAATCAGCATAAATACGCTCCTCTTTCCATTATTTTAAATATACAGAAAAAGACTATAAACAGCTCTCCTGCAAAGGCAAGGATTACCTTTGCGGTATATACAGAGTTTGTGATTGAAATCAGACAGGAGCGGGAATGGTATTTCCCGGACAGCCCGAAGCGGTTGTTAAAAAACGGCTTTCCGGTTTTTAATCCAGAGGATGGCACGGCCAGAAAACTGACAAAAGTGGATTTATATTCAAAACAGGCCTCTCTGGGATCTATAAGAAGAGCGCCTCTCTCATCCCGCAGCGTGATATCACTCCGTCCATTTTTCTGAATCCAGCCAAAATAGTCACGACCATCCCTCTCTTTTATATTGTACATTGCCATAAGATGAAAATCCATATGAGCGGGCTCTGTAAAAGCAATCATGGCACTCAAATAATATCCTTCAGGCAGATGTTCCCCCGGTTTTACCTGCAGGCAGCCATCAAGAAGCGCTCCCTCCAAAAAAGTATCGGCGAGCAAACGCGCATCGACCCGTCCCATCTGCATTTGTTCAACCGTAGCATTATAATGACTTACGAAGTCTTTTATTCTTTTTGTATATGAATCATTATCAATAAGCGTAATTTGTCCCGGATTTATAAACCCGTTCACAAAATTATTAACGGCAAGGGCATAACAGTTTATATTCTTAAGATCAGCCTCCGGAATTGATCCGGGGATATATAAAGGGGCATCCTCCTGCCGAAAAACAGGCAGATTTCCCCGCCATTCCGGAGGGCAGGCCACCTCAAAAAAATCCTCTTTACAGCGGGGCCCCCAAAGGGGTTCCTCATAATCCAAAGACATTTATTTTCTCTTTTTTTAAACCTGCCATTTTTAAACCTGCTATATAATTACCATAACAAAAAATAAAAAGCAAGTTTTCCAAAGACCCTAACGCCGCTCTATTTCTCCCAAAAAGTTTTCTTTTGTTTTGGCGTTGTGCAGGCTATGCAGCTCATCGGCAACCAGAAAAGCAAGTTCCAGAGACTGATGCGCATTCAGGCGCGGGTCACAGTGCGTATGATAACGGCTGGATAAATCGGCATCAGCGATTTTGAGAGCGCCGCCAATACATTCGGTGACATTCTGGCCGGTCAGTTCAAGATGGATACCACCGGGATGGGTTCCTTCGGTTTTATGCGCTGCGAAAAACTCTTTGATCTCCACCATAATGTCATCAAAGCGCCGTGTTTTAAACCCCGAGTTCGACTTGATAATATTGCCATGCATCGGATCACAGACCCAGACGACATTTTTTCCTTCCTTTTTAAGAGCGCGCAGCAAAGGCGGTAGTTTTTCAGCAACATGCGCCGCACCCATACGTGTTATCAGGGTCAGCCGCCCGGGATCATTCTGCGGATTCAGAATGTCTACTAATTGTAACAATGTTTCCCCATCCATATCCGGCGAACATTTCAAACCGACCGGGTTATGAATCCCCCGTGCAAACTCGATTTGTGCCCCGTCAAGCTGGCGGGTGCGCGCCCCGATCCAGAGAAAATGTGCCGAACAGTCATAATAATGTCCCGTTGTACTATCCACACGGGTCAGACCTTGCTCATACGGCAGAAGCAACGCTTCATGACAGGTATAGAACTCTGTCTGACGTACGATTTCGGGTGTCTTTTCGCTGGTAATGCCGCAGGCCGCCATAAAGGACAGGGATTTATCAATCTGCGCGGCCAGTTGCTCGTAACGCTCGGTCAGCGGGCTGTCATGAACAAAATCAAGATTCCAGCCATGAACACGGTGCAGATCGGCATAGCCTCCCTGCGCAAAAGCCCGTAGCAAATTGAGAGTGGCTGCCGACTGAAAATAGGCCTGAATCATTCTTTCGGGATCAGGTTCACGGGAGTCAGCGGTAAATTCCAGTCCGTTGATATTATCACCGCGATAGCTTGGCAGGCTTATCCCGTTTTTTGTTTCTATGCCACTGGAACGCGGTTTGGCAAACTGTCCGGCCATCCGTCCCATTTTTACGACAGGAAGTGATCCTGCAAAAGTCAGTGTGACCGACATTTGCAGAAGAACACGGAAAGTATCACGGATCTTCATCGCCCCGAACTCTGCAAAACTTTCCGCACAGTCACCACCCTGTAATAAAAAAGCCTTACCGCCTGCAACCTCCGCAAGCTGCCTGTGGAGATTCCGCGCTTCCCCTGCAAAGACAAGAGGCGGCAGCGTAACGAGCTTTTCTTCAACACGTTTTAAAGCTTCTTTATCCTTGTACACGGGCTGCTGCTCCGCAGCTTTTTCCCGCCAGCTATCAATTGACCAGTTTCCAGACATTTATGACTCCTTCAATAAGACAGCCTGTTATAATTTACAAAATTCTTATCATGACTATAATATTTATAAATGTTTTTATAAGAGTAAATATTGTAATCTATTTACCAGTTCGTAAGGTAACATGTATAAGCTTGGCAAGTGAGAGGAAGGCTTTTTTGTCACAAGACATTATCAGGAACATTCATTTTAAGAAAAATAGTCATTATATGGAAATTTTTATATTATTTGATCATCTGGGGGAAACGATCAGAGGCGTTGAACCGAAAGAAAAATTCATCGTTCAGGAACATTTATTAAAACTTGTCGATACACTTTGGCACAGTTTCGAACAGGACTATGCGCATCTTGCTCTCGTATCGGATGTCCTTTTTGGAAACGATACGGATTCTTTTGGAGAACAGGTCACAAATATTTTTCTACAATGGGAAAAAGAAGGTACTTCCCTCGTTGCCCTGATCGCCCATGCCATAGAACATTTCGGACTTGATGTTGATAAACCATGCGTCAAATCTGCTTTTATGGCCGCCATACTGGCAGAGTATCCCAATGATCTGAAATATCATGGGAACGGGCATTACCGCAAAGTCTTGTTCCACGCGATACGACTGATTACAACCCACAACCGCATTTACAAGGATACGAACCGGATCATTAACAATGACCAGATTGCCGAACTGCTGGCTGCGGCCTGTATCCATGACCTTGGTCATGAAGGCGGTGACAATCTGCGTGATGGCGTTTATACACCAGGAAAAATGGAGCAATATGCACTGGATATCGCACGTCCCTATTTTCAGGCACTTGATCTTCCCGAAGACCAGCTTGGCGATATTGAAACGATTGTCTTCTGCACAGATATCACATTTTTTGCCGGAGATAACAGCCCCTGCATCCGTATGAAAAAGATTTACAAGCATTTCTTCTGGGATGATGACCGCGAGGATGTCGGCATGATGATGGTTGGGAAGCTTCGCCGCTACGAGGATAATCCGCGCCTTGTCCTGATGGCGATGATTTTGCACGAGGCCGATATCGCGACATCAGCGGGACTGAGTTACGATCAGACTGTCACAGAAACAATCAATATCATGGAAGAACGTGGCGTCACCACAGCGGGGCCTAAAACAGTTCTGGCATTCCTGCGCGAGCAACTCGGCGAAACCATGTTCACAGAAGCCGGAAAACAGCTTTATGGCCGTGTCATGGCGGATGTCATCAAACAGGCCGAACAGGATGTTGCACGCGGACGCGATACTTTTTATGAAGAATGAACTTCATTATACTCTCGGCGTCCGCATCGTGACAAATTCTTCCGCCGCTGTCGGGTGAATTCCGATCGTCCTGTCAAAATCCTCTTTCGTGCCTTTCATTTTCAAAACAATACCAATCGCCTGAATAATCTCGGGAGCATCCTCGCCCAGCATATGAGCGCCCAAAACCCGTCTGCTGTTTTTATCAACGATCAGTTTGAGATATGATTTTTCATCGCGGCCACTCATCGTATTTTTCATGGGACGGAAAGCGCTTTCATAAATTTCAAGCGTTGCGCCTGTCTCCCGTGCCTGCGCTTCACTCATGCCAACAGTACCGATAGGGGGCCGGGAAAAAATGGCCGTGGGGATTGTGTCATAATCAATATAACGATCCGGCTTACCACCAAACAGACGGTCGGCCAGCGCGTGGCCTTCTTCTATCGCCACAGGCGTTAGATTATGATCATTGGCAACATCACCAAGCGCGTAGATATGCGCGATATTTGTCCGGTTCTCTTTATCTGTCTTAATTTTACCAGCGGATCCTGTGACAATTCCCGCAGCTTGCAAACCAAGAGTCTCTGTATTCGGGGTACGCCCTGTGGCGGCCATTACAGCATCACAGACCAGAACCGTATTCTGGCTTGTATGGAGATGAAAACCATCGCTTTTTTTCTCTATTTTAACAGGCTCGCAATTATAATGCAGACTCATTCCCTGCTTGCCCATTTCGGCGGCAAGATTTTCGCGCAGATATTCATCAAAAGGGCGCAGCAAGGATTTTCCACGATTGATAAGCGTGACATGACTGCCCATACCTTTAAAAATTCCGGCAAATTCTACGGCAATATAACCACCGCCAATAATGACTATATTCTCGGGCAATGCCGGCAGATGAAAGGCTTCATCAGACGTTATCATGTGCTCGCTTCCCGGGATGTCCGGCTTATGCGGATGGCCCCCCACGGCGATCAGGAATTTATCCGCCTTAATTTTCTGTCCCTCTATTTCAATTTCCTGCGCGCTTGTAAATCGGGCGTAACCACGAATCACAGTGACCCCGGCTTTGCCGAGCAAATCGTCATAAATTTTATTCAGACGGGCAATCTCCCGATCCTTGTTACGGATCAGATCCGGCCACTGGAAATGGACGGCACCACTTTGCGTCCATCCAAAGGCTTTGGCATCTTCAAATTCACGGGGCATTTTCGAACTATAAACCAGCAGTTTTTTGGGAACACAGCCGCGATTGACACAGGTTCCGCCCATATCGCGCCCTTCGGCAATTCCAACTTTTGCGCCATATCCGGCGGCAATCCGTGCCGCACGCACACCGCCCGAACCTGCGCCAATAACGAACAGATCATATTTTTCATCGGTCATATTTTCTCCTTTTACTTACTTTTTTTAATGTTCCGGCTTTCCAGTTTTTTCGAATCCCATCTTTTGTGCAGCCAGAGCCACTGCGGCGGATTCTGCAGTATCCAGTTTTCAAGAAAATGATGTGCCTGTTCAATAACCTGTTCATTTGTATGATCTTCAACAGCCAGAGGATCATATAAAGTAATTTTAAAATTTGCGCCCTTAATCCGCATAATCTGTGCAGGAACAATCGGATAGTTGAATTTTCGTCCCAATTGTATAAAGGCGGGATTGGTCATTGCCGGAGAACCGAAAAATGGCACAGCAATGCCTTCATTATATTTCTGATCTATAAGAATAGCCAGATAACGCCCTTCACGCATGGCTTTAATGATGGCCTGGCCGCCATCACGCGATTTCGGATAACAGCGGATCTGTCCGCGCAGTTTGCGCATGGACATTAATAAATTGTCAACCAGCGGATTATTCGGGGCACGATATGTCAGATCAAGCGGTCTGCTAAATTGCGCGAGCATCGCGGCGGCGGCAATCTCCCAGTTACCAAGATGACCGGCAATCATCATGCAGGGTTTGCCCTCCTTTAAAAACTGCATAACAGTGTCGCTTCCCTGAATAGTCACGCGCTGCTTGCCGATTTTTTCAAGATGCGGATATTCGGCCATGATCCGTCCCAGATTATCCCACATCCCCACGAGAATTTTCTGGCACTCTGTTTCCGAAAGCGCAGGAAAAACTTTTTTAATATTCTGCAACGCCTTTCGTGAAGCGCCCAAACGCGTCCCCACCATACGCCCCATACCGCCGCCTACTGCCGAAGCCATATCAAGCGGCATAATTTTAAATATGAGTAAAAGCACTACCAGAAAAGCAGCTTCCAGAAAATGTTTGATTTTTCTCATAATGTTCCGGTTGTGTCTTTAAGGAAAGAAACAAGCGCTTGCCCGTCTTCCCATTGAATTTCCACAGGCAGGATATCAAGCGGTATCGCACGCCTGAACTCCTGCGGAATTCTGACGGCATCCTTTTCTGTCGTTATCAAGCGTGCGTCGCTTCGTTTGGCTTTTTCAGACATGCATTGTAAATCACGTGCCGTAAAACGATAGTGGTCAGGATAAGGAATCCAGCCCACAATATTAAGCCCTGCCTCAACAAGGGTTGTTTGAAATTTATCGGGATGCGCCAGACCACAGAAAGCAATATAGGGTATTTTTTTATCGGAAATCCAGCTTTCCGGCACGTTAAGATGCGCAAAAAAAATTGGTTTACCCTTCGGCAATGTTGATTGGATCTGGCAGCAATCTTTACCGATCACTATAAAAGCATCGGCATTTCTCAATCCGGCGGCAAGAGGCTCGCGCAAAGGACCGGCAGGCAGGCATTTCCCATTTCCAAATCCTGTGGCACCATCAATCACGACAAACCGGATATCTTTATAAAGACCGGGATTTTGTAACCCATCATCCATGACCACAAGATCAAAATTATTGCTTTCGGCATAACGCGCCCCGTCACGACGATCCGGCGCAATAATCACGGGCGCTTTTTCAGCAAGCAGTAACGGTTCGTCTCCAGTGTCATCTGCTGTATGCGACTCCCGATTGACCAGAAAGTAGCCTTTGGCTTTTCCCCCATAACCGCGTGATAGGAAACAGGGGTGCTCCGCCAGCATGTTGTCTTTAACAAGCTGCATAATGGCCAGAGAAACAGGCGTTTTTCCGCTGCCTCCGGCAACCAGATTACCGATACAGATCACAGGCATTCCGGCTTTATAAGGACGCACCATCCCTTGATGCAATCTACGTCCTGCCCTGTATAAGTATGACAGGGGAAGCAGACTATATGACTTTATCCCGCATGGCTGATACCAGAATGTCGGTGTTGTCAGGCGCATGTCCGTTTTTGCCCGGTTTCAAGAGTCAGAAGAAGGGGAGAGAGTATTTTTAGTACAGTCGCAAGAACCTTCGCTTTGTCCTGTGCAAAATTATGCGCTTTATTCTGGATCGCTTCCATTCCATCATGATCGGTTAAAAGACGCTCCAGCCTTGTTTCAAATTCTTTTTCTGTTTTCACAGGAAGCGCCGCGCCAGCACGATCAAACTCTTCAAAAACCTGTGCCAGATTCTGGATACGGGGGCCATGCAGGACAGCGCAATTCAGTTGCGCCGCCTCGATCGGATTATGCCCGCCGCCGCCGTCATGACTGAATGTCCGGCCAATACAGGCAATCGGACTCAGGCGATAAAACAGACCAAGCTCGCCCATCGTATCGGCAATATAAATATTATCCTTTGCCTCGGGAAGCTTTTTGGATAGTCCGCGCAATTTTATTCTAAGGCCATATTTTTCACAGGCCTTGAAAATATCATCCCGTCTTTCAGGATGACGCGGCACAATAACGGTCAATAAATCAGGAATTTTCTTTTGCAGATGTTTGTGAAGCCGGCAGGCAATTTCCTCCTCGGCATCATGGGTACTGGCGTAAAGCCAGAGGGGTCTGTCACCGAGAGCGGTCTTTAATTTTTTCAGATCATCCTCATCATAGGAAAGCGGTGCAGAGCTATATTTTAAATTATCGGAGACAATCACATTCTGTGCGCCGAGCCGCCTGAAAAAAACAGCATCTTCTTCTGTCTGGGTCAGACAGACAGAAAAAGCCTCCAGCAGCTTGCCGATTTCTCCTGCCGCCAGTTTCCAGCGCTTGAAGGACTGGGGAGACAGACGGGCATTGACAATTGCCGCCGGAATTTTCTGCTTTTGCATGGCACGCAGCATATTCGGCCAGATTTCGGATTCCATCCAGAGCGCCAGATCAGGCTGCCAGTGCGCCAGAAATTTTTCAACCCACTGAGGATGATCAAGCGGATAATACTGATGAAACGCCTGCTGCGGCAAACGTTTTTCCATCAGACCCGCAGAGGTTACAGTTCCCGTGGTCACAAGGATATTCAGCGTTGGATATTGTTCGAGAAGCGCATCAATCAATATCAGCATGGATTGAGACTCGCCCACGCTGGCGCCATGAAACCAGACCAGCGCACCTTCAGGTCTTTCCCGTCCGGCAACACCCATACGCTCTTCCAGTCTGAGAGGATCCTCTTTCCCCTGCCTGCAGCGACGATTAAGGAGCGCACGCAGAAAAAATGTACTGGCGCCCATCAGTGAAGAATAAAGTCCTAACATAAAATCCCTTTTGCTAACCTTATCTTAGCGTTCCTTGTGTAAGGTGGAAATATAAGTGTTTGCATGGCTTTTGCAATGCAAAACAACGAAACACTGGCTATATATGACAAAAAAGATCCATCATATCACAGAAAAAAGAGAGCGCATCGTAACGCAGGCGCTCTCTACAGCACGAAAAGCACGGGAAACGCTTGACCCTGCTTTGCTCGAAAAAGCACGGGATGCCATTGGCACAGCTCTGGAAAGCTATCAGAATGATAAAGACCGCTCTCTTCAGGCCGACTCTATACCCGTAGATCAGAAGAAAAACCTGACAATTATCATGCGGTATCTTGAGCTCCACCCCGACAACAAACCCCTCTATTAGGAGATTCAGTCTTTTTTAACAAGGCATTAAGGATGTTTGAAACCTTTTGGATAAAAAACATATATTAATTATATACCTTAACTTTTTTTAAAGAAATTCTTGTATTTATAGTAGACGTCGCCTGCATAAAGAATAAGGAGTGCAAAAAATGGCAGAAAACAAGAAACAATCAAGCTGGAAAGTTCTCGCAACGCTCCTTGCTGCAACATTTTTAGGCAGTTCAGCGATGGCGGCAGACACGTCCGATCCTCATCATGATCCTTCCCATGGTCACAGTCACAGCCAGACGGCGAATGATCCTGCCACGATTGCCTATGAGGCGGCCAAGGGAAAGATGCAGTCTCCTATTAATCTGGTTTCTGCAGAGGTGTCCGGAACAGCAGGGTTACTCAATATGAAATTTGACTATAAAGACACACCCCTTAATATTAAAAATGACGGACATACGATTGTAGTGAATGTGCCAGAAGGAAATAATGTAACAATCAATGGTCACCAGTTTGAGTTAAAACAATGCCATTTTCATTTCCCAAGCGAATATGCCATTGATGGCAAAGTCTTTGATGGCGAGCTCCATTGTGTCCATATGGACAGAAATGGCAATTTGGGTGTTATCGGCGTTCTCATCGAAGAAGGCAAAGAGCATCCCGAAGCTGCCAAAATCTGGGATCATTTTCCCGAAAGCGGAGAAACAAAAGATGTTCCCGAAGTTCGGGTCAATGCCGCCAATTTCATTCCCGAGAATAAAAGTCATTTTGCATTGATGGGATCACTGACAACGCCCCCTTATACGGAAGGGCTTTTCTGGCATGTTCTGGAAACACCAATTCAGTTCTCTCCACAGCAAATCAAGCAGTTTCAGGATACTTTCGAGCCCAATGCCCGTGAACTACAAAAAAGAAACGATCGTCCGGTTACACTAAACTACTAGCAGGATTTTCTCCGGCACGATTTTATAGATATAAAAAATATTTGTTGTCTTTTCTATATTTATAGGGTATTTTCTATAAATATAAAAAAAGAAGGAGACATAAAAATGTTTATCATCTATCTCGGAGAAAAAATTCAGAATGCCTGCAGGAAAGCTTTTGAAAAGCCTGAAGTCCCCGAGGAAGCAAGATTAGGAAACGAGTTAATCGCAGAAGTGAGCAAACCTGTCGGTGAGTGCTCTATTGCAAAATGTATCAGCCTTATTGCAGACGGTGCCCGCCTTGATATGGATAACGGGGATCATAAAACCGCTTTTCTTCTTGCCGCCTGGCACGGACATACGGAAGTTTTCAAAGCCATTACAGATCAGGGTGTTAATTTTAATCAAACAGATGAATTACAAAACACGGCCATGATGATTGCTGCTGAAAAAGGACATGGCGATATTATTGATTTTCTCATTGATGAAGTACATCATGAAAAAGGGCGTCCGGATGCCGAAATGAAAAACTATCATGTCGATACAGCCTATAGTCTTGCCGCACGAGAAGGACATCAGGCTATTGCCGCGAAAATAGCACCAAGAATGGGAGAGAACGCTTTGGCCGCAGCGAAGAAAAGATCTAAAGGCCGGGATATTACACCAATCATTTAACCCTTTGTGGAACGTTCTGAAGGTACGGCTTTTCGTATTAAGAAAGCGCTTCGTTTCTTCATCACTTCGCGTTAAAATACATCTGTATTTGACCATAGAAACGAGGATAAATGACTGATTCCCTTCGTATTACGCTGGCGCAACGCAACCCGATTGTCGGCGACCTGTCCTTTAATCTGGAATTAATTCGCAAAACAGTTCAGGAAGCACCGGAAGAAACCGACCTGATCGTTTTTCCCGAAATGATTATTTGTGGCTACTCACCGGAAGATTTGATTCTCAAATCCTGTTTTCTGGAACAGGTCACCGATATTATTGAACAGATTACTGCCGAGAGCCGGCACCATCATAGGCATCTTGTTATTTCCGCTCCTGTGAAGCTGGAAGGCAAAATATACAATGCAGCCTATGTCATCGGAAACGGTAAAAAATCAGCCCCGATCCTGAAAACCCATTTGCCAAACTATGGCATCTTTGACGAGGCACGTCTTTTTTCCTCAGGAAGACTTTCTGATCCCGTGAGTATCAAAGGCCATAAAATCGGAATTCTGATCTGCGAAGACTTATGGTATCCGGATGTTGCTGCCCATTTAAAATCAAAGGGCGCGGAGATGCTTATTGCCTGTAACGCCAGCCCGTTTCATATCCGGAAATATGATATGCGCATGGACGCAGCACAGGCACGGGTCAGAGAAACAGATCTGCCTTTAATTTATGTCAATCAATGTGGCGGACAGGATGATCTGGTCTTTGACGGCGCGTCTTTTATACTCAATGAAAGCGGCAATCTTATGTTACAGGCCGCCCATTTTGCTGAAGATACGCACCATACGATCTGGGAAAGAGCGGCAAGCGGCCACTGGCTTTGTAGTACGGAAACCATAGCCCCTCTGCCGGGGCATGATCAACTGATATACCAGGCCGCAATGACAGGATTACGTGACTACGTCACGAAAAACGGTTTTCCGGGTGTCCTGATCGGCATGTCCGGCGGTATTGACAGTGCGTTAAGTGCGGCGATTGCCGTTGATGCCCTTGGCAAGGATATGGTTCATTGCGTCATGATGCCCTCGCGCTTCACATCACAGGAAAGTCTGGATGATGCCGCGGAATGTGCAGGATTACTTGGCGTTCACTATGAAACAGTCTCGATCAAAAATGCGGTGCAGGCTTTTGAAGAAGAACTGGCCACCCATTTTACTGCGGGTACACCTGAAACTGTCCACGAAAATATCCAGCCCCGTTGCCGTGGACTGATCCTGATGGCGCTTTCCAATGCCAATGGGAAAATGGTGCTGTCTACCGGCAATAAATCGGAAATGGCTGTCGGCTACACCACCCTCTATGGCGATATGTGTGGCGGTTTTAATGTTCTTAAGGATATTTATAAAACACAGATTTATGATCTTGCCCGCTGGCGCAACAAGAACAAGCCGGATCATGGCTTTGGAGGGCATCATCCTGTCATGCCGGAACGCATCATCACCAAACCGCCGAGCGCCGAACTCAGAGAAAACCAGAAAGATCAGGACAGTCTGCCGCCTTACGAAGAACTGGATGCCATTCTGACCGGCCTGATCGAAGAGGATCTCAGCCCCGAAGACATTATAAAAAAAGGACATCATCCTGATATTGTCTATAAAATAGGAAACATGCTCAACAGAGCCGAATATAAACGCCGCCAATCCCCCCCCGGTGTCAAAATCTCCCCCCGCGCCTTCGGCCGCGACCGCCGCTATCCGATCACCAATCATTTTTCTTTTGAAACAGAATAAAAGCTTTGTTTTAAAGTCAGAATTCGGTTACGCTTATTAAATAACCATGACCAAGGATGTGGGGTGTTAAATGAAAGAACATTACGCGATTTCCGAAGTTGCCGATATGCTTTCTGTTTCAAAAGAAACACTGAGACGATGGGATAAAAATGGCAAATTACAACCCGTCAGACATCCTATTAATAATTATCGCGTCTATCATATTGATCAGCTCAAACCTTTTGAACAACTCGGGTTTTTATTCAAAACCAGATCAGATCAGAATGAAGAGCCTCTCATCCCATATCACGTTGCCGAACTCTTTGCCGGTGCCGGAGGACTTGCCCTCGGCTGGGAACGTGCTGGCCTTGAGTGTGCTTTTTTAAATGACAATGATAAATGGGCGTGCAGAACACTCAAAAAAAACCGCCCCCACTGGAATGTCATTTGTGATGATATCGGACAAATAGATTTCAGACCCTTTCGTCATCAAATCCAAGTTGTCACAGGAGGGTTTCCCTGTCAGGCTTTTAGCTATGCCGGGAAAAAAATGGGCTTTAATGATACAAGAGGCACGCTTTTCTATGAATATGCGCGTGCCATTAAAGAGATGAATCCCGTTTTATGCATCGCAGAAAATGTAAGGGGTCTTCTGGCACATGACGAGGGTCGTACAATCGGAGTCATGAAAAATGTTTTAAATGAACTCGGATATACCATTCTTGAGCCACGGATCTTAAAAACAATGTTTTATCAGGTTCCGCAAAAAAGAGAGCGTCTTATCATTGTGGCCATCAGAAATGATTTTTCCCATATTCCTTTTGAGTTTCCCCAGCCCTACTCAAAAATATAGCCTACGTCACATAAAATGATTCAATTTTGAAGAGGTCTTGGATAGAGCACATAAGCTGTTTTCTTATGGATTTGGTATGCGCCCA
>PFTR01000052.1:0-19432 GCA_002789675.1 Alphaproteobacteria bacterium CG_4_9_14_3_um_filter_47_13
CTTCTACCGCCGCCACCCCCTCCTGACCTCAATCAAATCTATGTTGTTTGATTGAGGTCAGGAGGGGGTGGCGGCGGTTATAATATAAAGGCGGGGATAAAAAATCAATAACATATGAAATTCCGTTTTTCATACCCTTTTTCATGGTTTTTTAAAGGCGGGGTTAGTTTTATATTATTATTGTGGGGATAAAGAACAAAAGTGTAATAGTTACACATTTTCTTACACATGGAGCGATATTTATGAAATTTATGATTTTAAATCAATGTGTTACGGATAGAATAAATACATTCAAAATCCGGTTCCGCAAGGAGTGTCGGTTCAAGTCCGACCACCCGCACCATAAATCCCTGATTTTCAGGTAGATCATATGCTTCTTGGCTTACAGAAAGAATTTGAAGATCCGTTTTCGTCACAAACGGAAGTGCTGACAAACGCGCCAATGCGGGAGGCCGACCGCCTGACCGTAGAATCCGGTATATCCGGTTATGAGTTGATGGTGGCTGCAGGGCAGAGTGTTACCAATATCGTTCATGAATATTACGGCGACTATGAGGTTCTGATCCTGTGTGGCTCTGGCAATAATGGCGGTGACGGCTTTATTGCGGCCATGTTTCTCGAAAGTCTGGGACATAAAGTGACGGTCATGGGGCTGGTCTCCGCCCGCAGGCTAAAAGGTGATGCGCGGCAGGCTTATAAAAGCTGGGGCGGAAAAATGCTCGATTTTATCGCACGTCCCGATCTGCCGGAAAAAACAGTGGTGGTGGATGCGGTTTTTGGTACAGGCCTTTCCAAAAACCTTGAATCTCCTGTTACCGATGTTTTTAAGGCTATCAGGGATGGCGGCTGGCCGGTCGTGGCGGTGGATATTCCCAGTGGCGTTAATAGTGATAATGGCGAGGCCGACCCGCAAACACTGGCGGCGTCCCGAACAGTGACGTTTTTTCGCAAAAAAGCGGGGCATATGCTGATGCCTGCTTTCGCGCTATGCGGGCATATTACGGTACATGACATCGGGATCGAGGATGATGTATTGGTATTGACGGGCTTTTCTTTTAGGGAGAATGCCCCTGCACTCTGGCAGACACGACTGCCCAAACCGAAAAACAGCCAGCATAAATATAGCCGTGGTCATGTCGTGATGCTGGGCGGAACGCGGATGACAGGGGCAGCACGTCTGGCTTCCGAAGCCGCGATGCGTTGCGGAGCCGGATTATGCACGATTGTCGCCGATCAGGAGGTGGCATCCATCTATAAAAGGGCGGCGGCGCATGTGCTTTATGAAGTGCTTGAGACTTATGAGGATTTTATACATCATCTTGAGGATGAACGCCGGAATGCGGTTCTGATCGGGCCGGGGGCAGGGCTTGAGGATCGGAAGGGTCTGCAACAGGCTGTTCTGGCAGCGCTGGCAACGGAAAAGCCGCTTGTTCTTGATGCTGATGCCTTGACCTGCTTTGCGGATATGCCGGAAACTCTTTATAAAGCCTTACATAAAAAATGTGTTCTGACTCCGCATGAGGGAGAGTTTGCAAAACTATTTCCGGCTCTTGACGGACGCAAACTTGAAAAGGCAGTACAGGCAGCGGAAATGACAGGCGCTGTCATCCTGCTGAAAGGTGCTGATACGATCATTGCGCAGCAAGGCCATGATGTCGTTGTCAATACCCATGCCACGCCATGGCTGGCCACTGCGGGCGCAGGGGATGTTCTTGCCGGACTTGTTGCCGGATTTCTGGCGCAGAATATGACTGTTTTTGATGCCGCCTGTGCCGGAGCCTGGATTCATGGTGAAACCGGAGACAGAAAAGGCGCAGGCCTTGTTGCACCGGATCTTGTTGAAGGGATTCCGGCTGTGATCCGTGATTTGTTATGAACAGGCTGTTATGCTCCTGTTCTTTATGAGTTTAGTAAAACGTCAGAAGAGCAAGGCATCAGTCACAAAAATAAATCTTGACATATTAGGAATTATATCCTATATATTGAAATATCAACGCCACAATTGTATTTTTATGGTCTTGGGAAGAGAAAGCTTGCAAAATTGCCGAAAATTGCTTAATTGAGAGGGCATATAATATTATTAGTTTCAGAAAGAACCTATGAATTTTGAAGATCTCGGGCTGAACCCGGAAATCCTGAAAGCTATCGCCGAGTGCGGTTATACAACGCCAACACCGATTCAGGAAAAGGCAATACCACCGATTCTTATGACGCGGGATGTGCTTGGGCTGGCGCAGACCGGAACGGGGAAAACGGCAAGTTTTATTCTGCCGATGATTGAAATTCTTTACGGGGGGCGGGCAAAAGCACGGATGCCGCGTTCTCTAATTCTGGAGCCGACCCGCGAGCTTGCCTCGCAGGTGGCGGATAATTTTGACCAGTATGGAAAATATCATAAATTAAACAAGGCGCTACTCGTGGGCGGGGAGTCTGTGTCCGATCAGACAAAAATTCTGGATCGGGGCGCGGATGTATTGATTGCCACGCCGGGGCGTTTGCTGGACTTGTTTGATCGGGGCGCGGTGTTGCTTAATGACATAAAAATTCTTGTCATTGACGAAGCCGACCGGATGCTGGATATGGGATTTATTCCCGATATCGAGAAAATTATTTCCCGGGTGCCACCGATGCGCCAGACGCTTCTTTTTTCCGCCACAATGCCGAAAGAAATTAAAGGGCTTGCCGATAAGCTTTTGAGTAATCCCAAGGAAATCACAATGGCTCCTGCGGCGTCCCCTTCGGAAACAGTACGGCAAAGCCTGATCTGGACGGCGGGGAACCGCAAGCGTGAAGTGCTGGATACCCTGATTAGGCAGGAAAAAGTCAAAAATGCTTTTATTTTCTGTAACCGTAAGCGTGATATTGACGGTCTTTTCCGCTGGCTCAAGCAAAAAGGCTATAATGTGGCGGCGCTGCATGGTGATATGGTGCAGAGCAAACGGTATGAAACTCTGGAAAGTTTTAAAGCCGATGATATCAGGCTTCTGATTTGCAGTGATGTTGCGGCACGCGGTATTGACGTTGCGGGAGTTTCTCATGTTTTTAACTATGATGTCCCCATGCATGCCGATGATTATGTCCATAGGATTGGCAGAACAGGCCGCGCCGGATTACAGGGCAGGTCGTGGACAATTGCCGCCAGGGGTGTGGACGACGAGAAATTTATAAAGGCCATTGAGCGTCTGATACATAAAGAGATTCCGGTCGAAACACTGGAAACAAACTATCGGGAACAGTCTGTACCGCAAAAAGAACCTGTTAAAAAAGCGTTTCCCGTAGAAAAATCCGGAAGAAAAAATCCGGAAAAGTCTGAAAGAAATCCTGAAAAAAGGGCCATGCCTGCTCCGGAAAAGAAACGGGATAAGGTTAATGATGATAAGGTTGTCGGATTTGGGGATGATGTTCCCGGCTTTTTCAGCCATAGATAATCCTATTAAATGCACAGTTTTTCTTGTTAAAAAGAGGCTGTTTACTTGACTCTTCCTAATTTTGAATCAAAGGTTCGACTTTGTAATTCATGAATGGTTTAAGGGCTGTCCGGTCAGGTTTTATGATCTTTCACAGAAATCGTATTTTTATGGCCGTTATTCTGATAACGGTTTTTATCAGTCTGGAATCCGGGCAAGGCAAAGCACAGCTTTTGACCGGGTACAAGCCTGCCGGAACCTCTGTTGATCCATCTGTTACTGTTTACGCCCTTGACTCTGAAAAAAAGGCACCTGAAAAAGTGACACCTGTTTCAAGCCGTGAAGCGCCTGTTAATCTGATGGCGGATAATCTGCAGCATGATGATAAGAGCGGGACGGTGACGGCTTCGGGGAATGTTGAACTTACACAGAGTGGACGGACTTTACGGGCGGATCTTGTCCGCTATAATCTCAAAGCAGATACCGTGACTGCGCAGGGGCATGTTGTTCTGACAGATATAAACGGTGATGTTCATTTTGCCGATGAAGTGCAGCTTAATAATGAAATGCAAAGCGGCTTTATCAGGGGGCTGCATAGCTATTTGGCCGATGGTGGAGAATTTGTTGCCAGTGAAGGCGAGCGTAGCGGAGAAAAACTGCTAACAATGCATAATGCATCTTATACCCCCTGTCATTGTGAGCAGGACAAGGAGGGGAATCCGGTATGGCAGATCAAGGCCAAAGAAGTGACCTATGACGAACCCGCCCACAAGATAAAATATAAAAATGCCAGCTTTGAAATGTTCGGCGTTCCTGTGCTCTGGACACCTTTCCTGTCGCATTCGGATGGTAAAATTAAACGTAAAAGCGGTCTTCTGGCACCGGAAGCGGGATATGATAGCCAGCTTGGCGTTGTTGTGACCCAGAATTATTATTGGGATATTGCGCCGGACAAGGATGCAACCCTTGGCACAATGCTGACAACCAGAGAAGCACCGGTGGCGCTTGCCGAATATAGACAGCGCTTTGCGCAGGCGGATCTTAAAATTGAAGGCAGTGCGACCAAGTCGGATCGGAGTGATAGCGTTGCCGGACAGGAAGTGATTACAGACGAGGAGTTTCGCGGCCATGTCTTTGCGAATTCACGCTGGAGTATCAATGAAAAATGGCGTGCAGGGTTGAATATCGAAGCCGCCACGGATGACCAGTATTTGCGGCAATATGATTTCAGCAATAAGGATGTGCTGGAAAACGAGCTTTTTGTGGAGCGTTTTTCAGGTCGTAATTATGCCGTCGGACGTGTACTGGCATTTCAGGATGTGAGAGTGGAAGAAGAGCGTACCGACCAGCCGAACGTCTTGCCGGAAGTGGAGCTTAATTTTACAGGGGAACCAAATGCCATGCTGGGTGGCCGATGGGACGCGAAGGCTTCCACTCTTGCCCTGCAGCGTGATGATGGTCAGGATATGACCCGTATCGTAGGAAAACTGGGATGGCAAAGGCGGGAGGAAACGGATTTTGGTCTGGTGAGTACTCTTGATTTAAGCGTTCGTGGAGATGCCTATTACGTCAGGGATCGTGATGTTGCGACAGCGGGAAGCGGGCGGAGTAATGAAGGGACTGATATACGTGTTCTGCCGCAGGCTCATCTTGTGAGCAGCTATCCTCTGGTAAAACCGATGGAAACGATGCAGGCGGTGATCGAGCCGATTGCAGCATTAACGGTGGCTCCTGATATCAATGATGTGGATAGTGGCACTCCCAATGAAGACAGTCAGGATGTGCAGGTGGATGCCAGTAATATATTCGAACCAAATCGCTTTCCGGGGGAAGACAGACTGGAAGATCGCTCCCGTGTTACTTATGGCGTTCGTACGGGGCTTTATGGTTATGAAGGGAGCCACGGTGATATTTTTGTAGGACAGAGTTATCGCTTCAATGAAAAAGATAATCCTTTTCCCGTGGGCTCCGGACTGGATCGACAGGAATCGGATTGGGTTGGGCAGATTGCCGGCGTTTATAAGGATCGTTTTGGTGCCAATTTCAGATTCCAGCTCAATGGTAATGATTTCTCGTCGCAGCGGCATGAGGTGGATGGTTATGCTGATTTTGGCAGGCTGGATTTAAGCACGCGCTATCTGTTTGCCAGCAGTCTTGAGGGAACGGATATTAATGAATCGCGGGAGCAGATTTATGGTAGGGTTTCCTATGATTTGACAAAAAGCTGGCGAGTCCGCAGTGCGGTGCGGGAAGATCTGGGAGAAAATCCTGGGTTACGCGAGGCTTCTTTTGGATTTGATTATTTTGGGTGCTGTCTGTCTTTCTCTGGTACAGTATCACGGAGTATTACCTCGGATGTGTCGGGGGATAGCGGTACGGATGTCAAATTCCGTATTGGTCTCAAAGGGTTGGGAGAGTTCCAGAATGCACAATAGGCATCAGGGTTATACGTGACATTTATTTTTGAAGGCACAGCGTTCCATATGTGGTTTGTCCTGATTCTGGCAGGGTGGGCCGCTTTTGCGTTTGTGCGTGAAAAACTGCCGATTGAAGTGACCAGCGTGACATTGCTGACCTGTCTTCTTCTGTTTGGCCAGTTTTTCCCTGTTCAGGATGCCAATGGGCGGAATCTTCTGGATGCGGCTTCTTTATTATCGGGTTTTGCCAATCCCGCTTTGGTCGCGGTGCTTGCACTTCTTGTTATGGGACAGGCGATTATCCAGACAGATGCGTTGCGGCCTGTAACTAAAACTTTTATGACCAATAGCAAGAAAATGGCGTGGGTTTCGATTGTCAGTATTCTGATATTGATTATGATGTTAAGTGCTTTTATGAATAACACCCCACTGGTTATTCTGGCCATTCCCATCTTGCAGGCGCTTGCGGCTTCGGCGCGTCTGTCAGAAAGCCGTATTATGATTCCCTTGAGTTTTGCAGCCATTCTGGGCGGGCTGATAACATTGGTCGGGTCTTCGACAAATATGCTTGTGTCAACAACGATGGTCGAGCTTGGATATCGGCCAATCGGATTTTTTGATTTTACGGTTCCCGGTGCCATGCTGGCAGCGGCAGGCTCGGTTTATGTATTATTTATTTTGCCACGCTTACTACCGGACAGAAGCTCGTTCACCCATCAGCTTGTCGGGGAAGAACGTGAATTTATTGCCGAACTTGATGTTGCGTCTGAAAGCAAGCTTGTCGGTATGGAGTGTGTTGAAGGGCGGTTTCCGGCATTGCCCGATTTGAAAATAAGATTGATCCAGCGTTCCGGCCATTTGATTTTACCGCCATTTGAAGGGTATGTGATTGAAGAGGGTGATATTCTTATTGTTGCGGCAACACGGGAAGCACTGACGCAATTGCTTTCCAAGCATCCCGGGTTTCTTCTGTCCGAGGAAGAAGAAAAAATCATGGGGGCGCAGGCTGAAAAGATAGAAGAAAAAATCAGAATGGATGATGCGGAGGAAGATAAACCTGCCGCCACGCCTGATCTGGACGAGAAAGTCGCTGAAACCCGTGTTCTTGCCGAGATTATGATTACACCTGCTTCGCGCATGATTGATATGTCTCTGGAGCAGGTGGGTTTTCACCGGCAGTTTGGAGCGATTGTTCTGGGAATCCAGCGCCGTGCTCGTGTGGTGCGGCGGCGGCTCGGGCGTATTCGTCTGGAGGCCGGTGACGTGCTGCTTGTCGCCGGAAGCCGGGGTGCCATTGATTCCATGCGCGGAAATCAGGATCTTATTGTGTTGTCAGGGTCAAAGAAAGAGCTTCCCCTTCCCAAAAAAGCGCCGATTGCCGCCGGTATTATGTTTGGCGCCATTGGCCTTGCGGCGATAGGTATTCTCTCGATTCCCGTGGCGGCAATTACAGGCGCTATTCTTCTGATTGCAACGGGTTGTCTGAATATCCGTCAGGCCACACGAGCCATTGATCGTAAAATATTTCTTCTGGTGGGATCCATGCTGGCGCTTAGTCAGGCTTTGCAGGTTACCAATGGCGCAAATTTTGTGGCTGATTCCCTGCTGGACATTCCGTTTGTCCAGACCCCATTTGCGATGGCCTCGTTATTGTTTATTGTGGTGGCCGTCTGTACCAATATTCTGAGCAATAATGCCTGTGCGATTCTGTTTACGCCGATTGCCCTTAATCTTGCCGTTAATCTGGGGGTTGATCCCATGATTTTTGCGATAACGGTGATCTTTGCCGCGAACTGCTCGTTTGCCTCGCCTATTGGATACCAGACCAATCTTCTTGTCATGGGTCCCGGGCATTACCGTTTTCGTGATTTCCTCAAGGCCGGAGTGCCGCTGGTGCTGTTCCTGTGGGGTGCGTATATGGTTGTTGCAAAGTTTTACTTCGGGCTTTAGGGAGTCCCAGGGTCGAGGCTGACAACATATTTGTGTGTAATTCCATTTTTAAGTCTATGGGCAATGACTTTTCCTGCCAGATCATAGGGCGCACCGTATATTTGCAGTTCAAGCCTGTCATAGCTGAGCTGGCGCAAATCTTTGCGCAGTCTTTCAATGTTACCGGGTGTGAGAAGCAGGGATGTCAGATAGCCCGTATCCTGATCACTATTTTGTAAGAGGGCAAGAAAAGCAACGAGATCGTCGGCACTGGTGCTGTCTATCGAGGCTTTGATTTGTAGGCCTGTTACGGTATTTTCAAGATCAATAAGGGCTGTCATGCCCGGGAATTCGGCAATCTCGCCTTTAGCAATGATTTTATAAAGAGCCGCCGTTCCCTCGAAGGTCAGACGTGAATTCATAAAATTGATCGCGCCGATCGTAATCTTTCCTGAATCAAGCTGGCCACTGATGGCCGGAAATGCATTTTCAGTTTTATCCAGCGCCACCCAGCCGGAAACACGGCTAGCCTGAATGCGTTCCAGATTGAGGCCACCATTTTCAATAGTGGCTTCTGCACTCCATCTGCCATCGGGGTAAAGCGTGGCATCCCACGTGGTTTCAATTTTAAGCTGGTTCTGAATTCCCCAGAGCGCGGCATTGATTTTCAAAGCGCGGTCGGTTTGCTGTTGCGCGATGCCTTTGGCCTGAAAACGCAGTCCGCCTGCGGGGGTGTCAATATCAATCTGGCCGCCATGAAGTGTTATATTCTGGTAAGGAGGAAATGGCAAAGGTCTGTTTTCCCGTCCGGAAATGTGAAATCCGGTTTCAGGCGTATAATCGGCAATCAGTTTTATACCATCAATAACAATATCTTGCGGCTGTTTGTTAAGAATACGGTCTAGGTATCCTGTTTTAAAACGGATGGCCTTGATTGTGCTGAAATGATCCTCGTCCAGCGTAATATCGCCGTAGATCATCATGCCTTTTTGATGGTCTTTTGTTCCGGTAACGGCCTGTTCAAAGCCGTAGCTGTGCAGGAGATCCTGTGCCCTTCTATCAAACGCCCCGCGTGTCAGAAAATACCCGCCCGCCACCAGAGCGATAGCAAGAGCAGAGACAAGAAAAACAGGAATGGATTTTTGTTTCGCCATGGTGACGATACTGTAAAGCAGGTTTTTATAAATTGGAAATAGATATAATCGGATTTATAAAAATGGCTTCAGTTTTCTCCGTTATTCTTTGGTATGGATCGCCTTAGAATTCATTCATGAATTCAGGCGATGACGGTTTTATAGCTAAATTTACTGACGAATGGTGTTATCTCACGGATTATTATATTGCACATCAGGCGTCCCGGCAGGCATATTCTGCTGCTGGCGGCAGGCAGAGCTGTCGACCACTGTCTTACGGCCTAAATTATCTGTTGTGACTGTACGGGTACAAACACCGTTATTGGCAGCAGCCGCTTCTCCTAAAGCGCCACCTATTTCACGTCCGGCATAGCCGCCGATAAGAGGGGCGATAGCCTGTGCAACAGGACCTTTTGTCCGTAAGTAACCAGATGCTCCTGCACCAAGAATCATCCCGATCCCTGAGCCTAGCCTTTGTCCCTGCTGTGGTGTAAATGCCATTCCAGTACAGCCGGAAAAAGATGTCGTTAGCAGTAAGGCTGCGATAACAGCATTCCGTTTTGCGTTTTTAGTGAAGTCTTCTAGACATATACTCATGATACACCCCCTGAGTCAGATTAATTCTATTTAAACTATAAATAATATTTTCTTTTAAGTCAAGAAAAATTTCATAATAATTTAGCCGGGGTTATAATTTGCAGTATTTCAAAGACCGCCAGAGACGCTAAAGGTTTACAGAGGCTTCTATAATCGCTTTATATATCAATATCTTTGACAAACTCTGCATTTTCCTGAATGAAGCGGAAGCGGGCATCGGCATTTTTCCCCATCAGGCGTTCGACCAGATCATCAATCTGTTCCTTCGGAGAGAGAATCTTTCCGCCACTTTCCTCCTCCAGCATCATTTCTCCGGTGATGCCCAGTGTTTCCATGACATCGGGGAGGCTGACACGGATCAGGGTGCGGGTATCCGGGTTCATTGTCGTTTCCTTGAGCTGCTGCGCGGGCATTTCGCCCAGGCCTTTAAAGCGGCTGACATCGACTTTGTTCTTGTTTTTGAATGTCGTTTTCATGAGTTCTTCTTTATGCGCATCATCCATGGCATAAGCGCTCAAAGCGCCACTGGTCAGGCGATAGAGAGGAGGTTGCGCCAGAAACAGATTGCCTTGCTCGATAAGAGGGTACATCTGGGTATAAAAGAAGGTGACGAGCAGGGCGGCAATATGGGCGCCATCCACATCGGCATCGGTCATAATGATAATTTTTTCATAGCGTAATTTATCAATATCAAATTCCTTGCCAATACCACAGCCCAGTGCCTGCACGAGATCCTGAATTTCCTGATTGGCGCGAATTTTGTCGCGGGTGGCGCTGACAACATTGAGGATTTTCCCGCGCAGGGGAAGAATGGCCTGCGTTTCGCGTCTTCGTCCCTGTTTGGCAGAGCCTCCGGCGCTGTCACCCTCGACAATAAAAAGCTCGGTTCCTTCGGCAGCAGAGCGTGAGCAATCGGCAAGCTTGCCGGGAAGCCGCAATTTCCGTGTCGCGCTTTTGCGTGCCATGGCCTTGTCTTCGCGTCGTCTCTGGCGCTCCTCGGCAAGGTCGATAATATATTGCAGCAATTGCTGGCTGGCGGCGGTATCGCTTGAAAGCCAGTGGTCAAAATAATCTTTGACGGCCTGATCGACAAGGCGCGTTACCTCAATATTGGCCAGTTTGTCTTTGGTTTGTCCCTGGAATTGCGGTTCTCGGATAAAAACAGATAAAAGAATGGTTGCCGTGCCAACGACATCATCGGCGGTAATCACGGAGGCTTTTTTATTGCCGAGCATCTCGCCGTAATTGCGCAGTCCCCGCGCCAGCGCGCTCCGCAAGCCCTGCTCATGCGTGCCGCCCTGCGGGGTCGGGATGGTGTTGCAATAGGAATGGATAAAGCCGTCTCCGCTTTGTGGCCAGGCAATGGCAAATTCCATACGACCTTCTTTATCGGGAAAATCCACCAGCCCATGAAAAGCGTGGGGCGTGACGGTTTTCCGATCTTGAAGTGATGCATTCAAAAAATCAAGTAACCCATTGGGAAATTTAAAGTTTTTCTCTTCAGGAATCTTGCTTTCTGGAGGTAATATTGAAGGATCGCATTTCCAGCGAATCTCGACACCCCGAAACAAATAGGCTTTTGAACGGGTCATCTGGTAGAGCCAGGCCGGTTTCAGATGAAGGTTTGTACCAAAAATTTCGTGATCCGGCCTAAACCATACTGTAGTGCCGCGCCTGTTATTCACCGCGCCCATTTTCTCAAGCCCGCTCGTGGCCAGGCCTCGCGAAAAGCTTTGTTTGTATAACTGTTTGTCGCGTGCGACTTCCACCCACATTTCCGAAGAGAGCGCATTTACAACGGAAATTCCGACTCCGTGTAAGCCACCGGAGGTCTGGTAAACCTTGCCGCTGAACTTCCCGCCGGAATGCAGGGTTGTTAAAATAACTTCCAGCGCGGATTTCTTAGGAAATTTGGGGTGATTATCAACAGGAATACCGCGTCCGTTATCAGAAATGGTAATGGAGTAATCCTCATGAAGCGTAATCTCGAT
The DNA here is from genome assembly GCA_002789675.1 of Alphaproteobacteria bacterium CG_4_9_14_3_um_filter_47_13. Lineage (GTDB taxonomy): Bacteria > Pseudomonadota > Alphaproteobacteria > Micavibrionales > Micavibrionaceae > UM-FILTER-47-13. Next base: position 11,475 of record PFTR01000052.1, read on the forward strand.
TCGGTCGGCAAAGCCCGCCACGGCTTCATCCATGGCATTATCAAGAATTTCGCCAACAAGATGGTGTAGCGCCCGTTCGTCCGTGCCGCCAATATACATGCCCGGTCTTTTGCGAACCGGCTCCAGCCCTTCCAGAACTTCGATATCCGAAGCTTCATAGGAATTTTCTTTTTTGGCAGTATTATTGTTAAACAGATCGGTCATTGCGTATCCAAAAGTCTTTCAGGTGGCTATTATCTGTGTTTGCGCTATATTAGTTTTATAATCCTAGATTCATAAAGGATACTGACAGCGTTAGAAAGTCTAATTTTATTTTTATATTAGGGAAATGTGAAGAAGATTTTTAATAAGGCAACAGAACGCAGGATTACAACAAAAGTAATCCCGATGCCCTCGGATACGATTGCCGATCGTATTATCAGTGCCGGCTGGCTTTTATCCCAGATGGATATCGCAGGCGGAAGCCGTGCGTGCCGTTATGTTGGCGGGCGCGCCGTGACGGTGGGGCTGGAGGCAATGGCGTTTAAAGCGCCTGTCTATATTGGTGATGATGTTACAATTTATACTGAAATCGTCCGGCAGGGGCGCTCTTCTATGGCGATCAAGGTACAGGCTTATGCTGAATCGCGGACAGGCAGCAAACCGCACAAGGTCACAGAAGGTGTTTTTACGTTCGTTCATATTGATGAAAATGGTAAACCCAAGCCTATAAAAGAAACGGCAAAGCCTGTTGCTGCTAAAAAGGGACGGGCAAAGGCCTCGCTGACAGATATTTTTGATCATGAGCCGACGCTTTCGCCCGGGCAGGAATTATCATTAAGAACTGTTCCGTTTCCCCGCAATAGAAACCAGAATGGTGATATTTTTGGCGGATGGGTTCTGGCGCAGATGGATCTGGCCGCTGCGGTCAGGGCGCGTAAATATATCGGGGGTACGGCTGTGCCTGTTGCTATTGATGCCATGACGTTTCACAGGCCTGTGTCCGAACTTAATGAGGTAAGTTTTTATACTGGAATAGAGAAAACGGGGACAAGTTCTGTTACAATTAAAGTTGAGGCTTGGGCTTTGAGAGAAGATCTCAAGAAATACGAGAAGGTGACGGAAGGGTCTTTTGTTTATGTCGCGGTTGATAAAAATAGAAAACCGATTCCTATTAAACCTGTAATTTGAGGTGCTTATGAGGATTTGTTTATTTAGAATATTATCAGTAATTATTGTTTTGTTTTTTACGGCAGGATCCGTCTCTGCCAGTGAAAGTGAAGTGGATGTTACTAAAATAGAGAGAATCCCCGATTACTCGGTTGAGCTCTCTGCGGAGGATTTTGAAGAATACTCGGATATTTACACGGAACAACCGCTGAATGATAAATTTCTGGCCTATCAGGTCAGATTACCAAAGGGATGGAGCCGTGTGGAGATCGGGCTCAATTCGGTGAACAGGAAAAGTGATGAAAATGAAAACAGGTTTGAGACAGATGATGGAACGGGTATTCCTCAAAAGATAAGTCGTCGCTTTTTAGGAGAAATTGCAAAATATTATGGTCCGGGACGGATAGAGGAACTCAGCAGGTTCGAGATTAAAGCGCAGGAGCTTGATTACGAAATCACAGCCAAAAACTGGTTCATGCATGAGGTTCTTCTGCAGGGCTATACGCTTGAGGGTCTAAAGGTTATTTCCGACAGGCGTGTCGAGGCGCTTTATGTTGTTGTGGAAAAAGATACGGCCTTTATTGTGAGATCTGCCGTTGAAATGAACGGCCCCCGGATTGTTGTCTCGTCCTATTACGTTCCCGAGATCCACTGGATGAAAGAGCGTGCCTATCAGCAAAGAGCCATTGAATCTTTTAATTTTGTTGCGCCTGAAAGTGTTAAAATCGAAAAAATGAGGGAGCATATGTTTCTTGATTTGCTGAGTTTTGAGTATCCGGCTTCATGGAAATTAGTGGCACCGTCTATTTTCTCTACGGAATCGATGGAGGCAAAGCTTCTTCGTTCCAAAGATAATAAAATATTAAATGGCGAGATTCATATCAATATTGTTTCATCCGAGTTCACAAATGCTGTGGCAGATGAAATTCAATATATAAAAGATAGTATGGAAAGCCGTGGTTTGACATTAGGAAAGTTGTTGGGAACAAGAGAGGATTATCATTTAAACGAAGATGTTTATTACGCCCATGTCGAGCAGTATGAAGCGACGAATCAAAGCGGGTATCTAGGATATGAGTTATGGATCGCCATTATGGAGGAGGAGCGGTATTATTATGTACTGACCCTTTTAACACCCAGCAGAAGAGGTGACTTCTATATGTGGGCACAAAATGAAGAAACCTTTAGACGTGTTATCCAGAGCTTCAAACCATAAGAAAACAGGCACATGAAAGTGCCTGTTTTACTAATCGGAAGTCATTTTTACGCTGAGTAATACATCATATATTCAATCGGGTGCGGCATGGTTTCAAACATATCAATGTCACCCATTTTCAATTCAATATAGCCCTCCAGCATGTCTTTGGAAAAGACATCGCCTTTCAAGAGGAACTCGTGATCGGCTCTTAATGCTTCCATGGCTTCGCGTAGCGAGCCGCAAACGGTGGGAACATTGGCCAGTTCCTCCACAGGCAGGTCATAAAGATTTTTGTCCATGGCTTCCCCCGGATGGATTTTGTTCTCGATCCCGTCAAGGCCGGCCATAAGCATGGCAGAAAAAGCAAGATAGACATTTGCTGTAGGATCGGGGAAACGAACCTCGACCCGTTTGCCATGGGGTGACAGGGCATAAGGAATCCGGCAGGAGGCTGAACGGTTGCTCTGGGAATAGGCCAGAAGCACAGGAGCCTCATAACCGGGAACCAGTCGTTTATAGCTGTTTGTCGACGGGTTGGTAAAGGCATTGAGGGCGCGTGCATGTTTGATAATTCCGCCGATATAATACAGGCATGTCTCGGATAGATCAGCATATTCTTTGCCGGCAAAAAGGGGTTTGCCGTTTTTATACAAAGACTGGTGACAATGCATTCCCGAGCCGTTATCGCCAAAAATAGGTTTGGGCATAAAAGTGGCCGTTTTACCGTAGGCGTGAGCCACATTATGAACGACATATTTATAAAGCATCATATTATCGGCACAATCCGTCAGTGTTGAGTATTTAATGCCAAGCTCGCACTGGCTTGGCGCGACTTCATGGTGATGTTTTTCAACGGTGACACCCATATGCTTGAGAACGGTCAGCATTTCGGCGCGAATATTGGCAAGGCTGTCTACCGGCGCATCAGGGAAATAGCCGCCTTTTGTCCGGGGTCTGTGCCCGAGATTGCCGCCATCATATTCACGACCACGGTTGTAGGGGCCTTCTTCGCTGTCCACATAATAGCTGACATGATTCATTTCAACATTGATACGGACATCCTCGAAAACAAAAAATTCGGCTTCGGGACCTACATAAATGGTGTCGGCGATCCCTGTTTTTTTCAGATATTCCTCGGCGTTTTTGGCAATAGAGCGGGGGTCGCGATTATAGGGTTTTCCTGTTTTCGGCTCGATTACATCACAGAAAACCTTCATTGTGGGCTGCGCCGCAAAGGGATCAAGGCACCATTTTGTAACATCCGGTTTCAGAATCATGTCTGATTCATTAATGCTTTTCCAGCCGGCAATGGACGAACCGTCAAAAAACAGGCCTTTTTCAATCATGTCCTTGTCAATGGAGGTGACATCCTGTGCCGTATGTTGCCCGATCCCTGTCATATCAGTGAATTTGAAATCAACATGCTGGATTTCATTCTCTTCCAGCGCCTTTAAAAAATCATTTGTGCTTTTACTTGTAAAACGGGCGGTATTCTTTGTTTGTAAGGCCGTACTGGACATGGTTCACTCTTTCTTTCTGCTAAATTATTTTCTATCACACCTATGTATAAAATGCATATCAGTTATGCAATTACTGCTTTCTAACACAGCGGTCATCGAAATGTCTATCTTTTATTTACATTTTTTTTATTTTTTGCGTGGACAATACTTGACGGTTCAACTGATAAAAGGGTAGACAGAACAGGCTTTCTTATGGCGGCTGTAGCTCAGTGGTAGAGCTCTCGGTTGTGGTCCGAGTTGTCGTGGGTTCGATCCCCATCAGTCGCCCCATTTGTCCTCTAGGAATACTTGTTAGTGTTCGCAGAAGATTTTGAAACTAGCGAAAAAGACAGGACTTATTTCTTGCTGCATTATAACCATGGTGCGGCGTATTATGCTCAAAAGCTGCCGGACGGAGATTTTACCGTCTTGCAGGACTGTGAAAGCACAGTGTTAAACTCAAAGTCCTCAGTGTTTCTAGACAGTATAGTATCATTTTCTTTTTAAAGCATATTAACGAAATGGCACAGAATTTCTAACGCTTCCGAATTTACTTATTGATTTCCCTGAAATATTTTCGAGATATCGCTCCAGCATTTATAATAGTCTTTTTGCAGAGTTCCTGACTCCATCGCATAATTGGTTGGGCGCATGATGTAGCGGCTTTCAAACATAAAGGCGAGTGTCTTGTCCATATATTGCGGTTTCAGGGTGGCATTGCTGGCTTTTTCGAAGGTTCCGGCATCGGGGCCATGGGCAGACATGCAGTTATGCAGGCTTGATCCTCCCGGAACAAAGCCGCCGCTTTCTTTGGCATCGTATACGCCGTGGATCAGTCCCATGAACTCGCTCATAATATTACGATGGAAATAGGGAGGACGAAAAGTTTCTTCAGCCACCATCCAGCGCGGCGGGAAAATGACAAAATCAATATTGGCCGTTCCCGGCGGATAGCTTGGTGAGGTCAGGACAGTGAAAATTGATGGATCGGGATGATCAAAACTCACTGTATTGATTACATTAAATTTGGCCAAATCATATTTATAAGGCGCGTAATTGCCATGCCATGCCACAACATCAAGCGGGGAGTGGTCAATCATCGTGTGCCAGAGCTGCCCGCTGAATTTGGCAATCAGTTCAAAAGTGTCATCAATATCCTCAAAAGCGGCAACAGGCGTTAAAAAGTCCCGTGGATTGGCGAGTCCGTTTGCACCAATCGGCCCTAGATCGGGCAGTGTAAAAAGCGCGCCATAATTCTCGCAGACATAACCGCGTGATCCGCCTTCAGGGAAATCCACGGCAAATCGGATACCGCGTGGGATGACGGCGATCTCGCCGGGATCTGCCATTATTTCTCCACATTCCGTGCGTAAATGCAGCCGTCCTTGCTGGGGCACAAAGAGCATTTCACCGTCAGCATTATAAAAAAAGCGTTTGCTTAGCGTCATGGACTGATTGGCGGCATAGATATGAACGCCCAGCCCCGTCCAGCTTGCAGAGTCTCCGCCGCCTGCCATTGTGTGCAGTCCGTCAATAAAATCAGTCGTCTGCGTTGGAACAGGAGGCGGATCCCAGCGGAACTGGTCTGGTGATGTTGTCACCTCGTTAAAAGGAGTACTGCGCAGGGTTTTATGCTTGTATGGTTTGAACGGGTCATGACCCGCCGAGGGACGGATACGATAGAGCCAGCTCCGTTTGTTCTGATGACGCGGTGCTGTAAAGGGCGCGCCGGAAAGCTGCTCGGCATAAAGGCCATAATTTACTTTTTGCGGTGAATTTTTCCCCTGAGGCAGCGCGTCTTTAAGCGCCTCTGTCGCAAATTCATTACCAAAACCGCTATTATAGTGAAGCTGTGTCATTGTCTGTCCCTTGTTAGTCCCACTCTAGAATAACCTTGCCACTCTGGCCGGAATTCATGGTTTGAAAGCCTTGTTCAAAATCATCGACTTTAAAGCGGTGTGTGATAATAGGAGAAATATCAAGACCGCTTTGTAGCATCGCGATCATTTTATACCATGTTTCATACATTTCCCGTCCATAAATCCCCTTGATGGTCAGGCCTTTAAAAATAATCTCGTTCCAGTCAATGGGGATTTCCTGTGGCGGAATACCCAGTAAGGCAACTTTGCCGCCGGAATTCATCACGCGGAGCATATCGCGGATGCCGCTTTTATTGCCGGACATTTCCAGCGCAACATCAAACCCTTCTGTCATATGAAGCTCTTCCATGACATCTTTCAGGGTTTCTTTTGACACGTCAACAACGCGTGTTGCCCCCATTTTTTTTGCCAGATCAAGGCGATAGGGATTAATGTCCGTAACAACAACGTGACGCGCCCCGATATGGCGTGCAATCGCTGCCGCCATCATCCCGATGGGGCCCGCACCGGTAATCAGAACATCCTCGCCGACCAGATCAAAAGCAAGGGCGGTATGGGCGGCATTGCCGAACGGATCAAGGATTGCGCCTATATCATCACTGATATCATCGGGCAGTTTTACAACATTGGAGGCGGGCAGAGATAAAAACTCGGCAAAGCTGCCCTGACGGTTTACGCCAACCCCGATCGTGTTACGGCATAAATGACGCTTCCCTGCGCGGCAGTTCCGGCAGGTTTCGCAGACAATATGTCCTTCGCCGGAAACCCGGTCGCCGACTTTAAGATGCGTCACATCCGCACCGATTTCCTCAATGATGCCCGCATATTCATGTCCGGTAATCATTGGCACCGGAATGGTTTTTTGTGACCATTCATCCCAGTTATAAATATGTATATCCGTCCCGCAAATCGCCGTTTTTTTGATACGAATGAGGACTTCATTATGTTTGATTTCCGGCACATCTGAATCCGTCGTCATCCAGATACCGTGTTCTTTTTTAAGTTTTGATAATGCTTTCATATTTTCCTTAGGAGTCTGTATTGATAAAATTTTCTACGTTTAATGCTTTTAAGTGATATGCGCTAGCTAAGCTTTTTTTGTTGTGATCTTTCATAATAATAAGCCAAAAATCTTTGCTATCAACCAGTCTGATAACATGACTATCTAATAATGCCGCAATTTTTTTTAACCAGTCATCAAGACTTCGTTTGAAATCAATTTGTTTAGGATTATCACCGTAGGGATTTGCTGTATGTATAACACTGCTACATATCTCATAAAGCTCAATAAATTCTTCACGGTTTAGGGGCACTATTTTATGACGTTCACGCGGATTTCCTAAATGCATGATTTTTTTATTATTGCTTGTATCTATCACGACAGGTTTTGGAAAAAAATCTTGGTTCAGTTTTTCTATGTCTTGTAAAATTCTTTTAGCACTAAAGTGTTTGGTATAATTTTTATGTATTTTCGAATATTTTTCTTTGTTTGCTATAAGAGATGAAAATGCTATGAGTTCTAAAATTTTTCTTAATTGTACGCTAGAAAATGCATAATCAAGATTTTGATTCCCTAATGTCATTTTTTGTTGCGCTATTAAAGCCGCAATATCTATTCTATATTTTATTGCTTCCATTTGTTTGCAATATAGCTGTAATTGTTTTTGTGTATTCATTCTTTTCTCTTATTTTGGATACGTCATCCCCGCCTTGTGCGGGGATCCGGTCTTTTCATTTGCTGGATGCCCGCCTAAAGCGGACATGACGATTTTGTTAGATTACGCCGCCTTACCCTTCAAAACCCCAAGTTCTTTTCCAACCGTTGCAAAGGCTTCCACCGCTTTATCTATATGCTCTTTTTCGTGGGCGCAAGACATTTGGGTGCGGATACGGGCCTTGCCTTCGGGGACGACGGGATAGGAAAAACCGACAACATAAACGCCATGTTTCAGCATTTTTGCGGCAAAGGTTCCGGCCAGCGCGGCATCATACAGCATCACCGGAATAATCGCATGCTCACCGGGGAGAAGATCAAAGCCAAGAGCGGTCATTCCAGCGCGGAAATATTGCGCATTATCCTTGAGCTTCTGGCGCATGGCTTTGCCATCCCGTTCCAGCAGATCAAGAACAGCCACCGAGGTCGCCGCAATCACCGGCGCAAGCGTATTTGAGAACAAATAAGGGCGGGAGCGCTGGCGTAGCCATTCAATCACTTCCTTGCGTCCTGATGTA
>PFTR01000052.1:19440-20847 GCA_002789675.1 Alphaproteobacteria bacterium CG_4_9_14_3_um_filter_47_13
GGTCTGTGACCCCGTAATAATCCGGTGTGCCGGCGCCATTTGATCCGGTAAAGCCAACGGCATGGCTGTCATCCACCATGACCATCGCATCATATTTTTCTGCCAGATCACAGATACCGGGCAGATTGGCAAGATAACCATCCATGGAAAATACGCCGTCTGTGGCGATCAGGCGGAAACGCTGATCCTGCGCCTCTTTCAGGCAACGCTCCAGATCGTCCATATTGCTGTTTTTATAACGGTAACGCACCGCCTTGCACAGGCGCACGCCGTCAATGATGCTGGCATGGTTGAGTTCATCGGAAATGATCGCATCCTCAGCCCCCAATATCGTTTCAAAAAGTCCCGTATTGGCATCAAAGCAGGATGAATACAGGATTGTATCCTCCATACCGAGAAATTTGCTGATCCGGCTTTCCAGTGTTTTATGAATATCCTGTGTCCCGCAAATGAAGCGCACCGAAGCCATACCAAAACCGTGCTTTTGTAGCGCTTTTTGTGAGGCTTCAATAAGTGCCGGATGATTGCCAAGCCCCATATAATTATTGGCGCAGAAATTCAGTACATGATCCCCCGATGACACGGTAATATCCGCCCCCTGCGGCGAGGTAATAACCCGCTCCGGTTTAAAAAGTCCTTTTTCCTGTATCTGCGTCAGTTCCTGCGCCAGATGGTTCGAGAGGGCTGTTTTCACGAATTATTCCTTCTTTAGTAATAAGTGGTATTTATTTAAAAAGAAGAATATCAAGACATTTATAAAATAACAAATAATCACTGCTGATATATTCCAGGTTTTTAGTAGGATATATGAATATAATTGAGGGAAAAGTATGCAATATGTATATGTACGGCGCGGCGCACACCATCATTCCTGTGATTTGCTATGATCTTTTCTACGCTTTTTAATACGCTGATCCCCTTGTGTGGTTTAGTCGGGATGGGATATTTTGCGGGGAAATATTTTGAAATCCATACCCGTTCGCTTTCGGTACTTCTGATCTATTTTTTGAATCCTGCTGTATATTTTACGACGATTTTACAGATGGATTTAGGGGTTGAACTGTTCTTTCTGCCATTGGTGATGGCGGTCATCTGTAATATGACGGCTTTTTCCGGTTATGGGCTGGGGAAATTATTTTATAAAAATAATAAAGCCAATCTGGTTGGCATGATTAGTGTGGCTGGAAATACCGGGCTTTTCGGGTTGCCACTGGTACTGGCTGTTCTGGGTTCACAGGCCGCCGGGATTTGTATGCTGGCCAATATCGGGCTTATGTTTGCGATTAATAGCACCGGATATTATATCGGCGCACGCGGCCATCAGAGGTGGTCCCAGAAAATCGGACATGTTGCTAAGGTGGAATTCTGACATTAAAACGAAAGGGATCTACCGATATGACAAAAAGA
>PFTR01000078.1 GCA_002789675.1 Alphaproteobacteria bacterium CG_4_9_14_3_um_filter_47_13
CAAAAGCATGACCGCGTTCTGCTTATCGGTGCGGATGCGCCACAGCTATCCAAAGACATTCTGGAGCAGGCGATTGTCGAACTTGATACAAATGATTTTGTGATCGGTCCGGCGCGGGACGGCGGCTATTACCTGTTTGGCGGAAGGATTTCGACAGAGCAAAAGATCTGGTCTTCCGTACCGTGGAGTACCAGCATGACAAGAGAACGGCTGGAAGCCGTCCTGCCCTCAAAGCCCGTTCATTTGCAGATTTTGACAGATGTAGACACCAAAGATGACCTGAATTTTATCGCGCGGGAAATGCCGCAAAAATTAAACAACTCTCAAAAAAATCTAATAGAATGGATAGGAGAAACACATGATCGAAAACACTAAATTCTTAAAAAAAGTGCTTGGGGCTAACGCTCTGTCATGTTTGATATTCGGCGCCATCTTTACATTCTGGTCAACATCAAGCGTTGTTTTTATCAGCGGGGAAAAAAGTTTAGATTTGTTGATACGCGTTGTTGGGATTTTGCTTATATTAAACGGACTGCATCTCATCAGTGCGCTCATTAGAAAGAGGCTTCATAAATATGAAGTTCTATATTTTTCTGCAGGAGATGGGCTTTGGGTTTTGGGGACAGTGATACTCATAGGTATGGGATGGTTAATTTCTACCCCACAGGGAGTCATATCTGCAATTCTTGTTGCCGTTATGGTCGGTATATTTGGCCTATTGCAGTTTAAGGCTGTTCGATCATGAATGTCCTGTTTCTCTGCACGGGTAATTCCGCCCGCTCTATTCTGGGTGAGGTTATTTTCAATGACCTGTTCTCCGCGTATGGCCTCGCCTATAGTGCGGGCAGCAAGCCGGTAGGGCAGGTCAATCCGGTGGCGCTAACTGTTTTACAAAAACACGGCCATGACATCGCAAAGCTTCGCAGCAAAGGCATAGACGAATTTACGGCGGAGGATGCGCCTGCCATTGATCTGGTCATCAGCGTTTGCGATTCTGCCGCAAACGACTGCCCCGTCTGGCCCGGCAAGCCCAAGCGCCTGCATTGGCCACTGCCCGATCCGAAAACCGAAAAGGATTTTGAACAAACATATCAAGCTTTGCTGGAAGACATATCGGCTCTTTTTAAATAAACGGACAGAAGCGGTGGAAAGACGATCAGCGTAAAGGCTATCATAATAAAGGCGAGGCACAGGAACATCTGCTGATGCGCGTAATCATGGGGGATAAGCAAAACCAGCGCGGCGGAAATGCCGCCCCGTAGCCCGCCCAGCATCATCACGTTCTGCCATGAAATCGGAAATCGCAAAAGCGCGCCGCCGCCATAGGCAATAGCAGCCCGCGATAAAAGAAGAACTGCAACGGCAGCAATTGTGATCGTGAAGGGCAGGGCGGAGAAATCATGTGCGCCGCTCATTGCGCCGAGCATAAAGAACAGGAACGCATTCAGGGTCTGGCTGATGTAATCCCAGAATGCGCCCATCATGCGGGCTTTTTCCTTTGTCTTTTCGTCTGCGCCGCTGACGCTCCACATTTTTGAAAACACAATGGCAGCCATAAGGACGGCAATCACACCCGATACGTGAAGAATGTCCTCGGCGATTAAAAACGTGCCATAAGCCAGAATGACACTGATGCTTGCCGTAAAGAAGCTCTGGTCTTCGCCCCAGCGGCAGAGCAGCGTGGCTGCCAGCCATCCAGCGGAAAGGCCCAGAGGGATCGCCGCTAAAACGGCCCAGAGAAAATCAAAAGCGGTGTCGGCGGGATCGAAAACCGTATTGCCCAAGGCCAGAGCGCTTATCAGGGTAAACAAAACAACCGTCACGCCGTCATTGAAAAGGGATTCGCCCTCAATAATTGTTTTCAGGCGTTCCGGCATTTCAAAGCTCTTGAAAATGGAGCCGACGGCCGCCGGATCAACCGCACTTGTTGCAGCCCCCAGAACCAGTCCGTGGACAAGGGGGATTCCGGCCAGAAGGGCTACGGGCCAGCCAATGATAAAGGCGGTGGCAATCACGCCGAGTATGGCAAAAAAGCCGATGGGAGCAGCAGCGCTTTTCAGGACGTCCGGCCTAATCATCCGTCCACTAGCAAAAATCAGAAGCGGCAGGAACAGCGTCAGAACAATGTGCGGCTCCAGCGCCAGTTCTGGTTGCCACTGCCAGTCCGTGTGGCGCCCTGTAATTCCGTAGCCCAGCCCCAGTAACAAAATCCAGCCCTCCGGTGGCAGAAACCATTTTTTCGTGTAATGTTTGACGGCGGCGGATAGCAGCAAAAGCCCGCAAAAAAAGGCAATGGATAATGTCAGTGAATCAATGCCGTAGAACATGCGGGTACCTGTCAGTTTTTCTCTTTTGTTTCGATCACTGTTTCACTGCTCAGCGTTTTGTGCACCGGGCACATATCGGCGATTTCGATCAGACGCTTATGGTTTTCTTCCGTAAGCTCATTTCCTTTGATAATGATTTCGCAGGAAAACTGATCGACTTTACCGTCTTTGCTTTCACAATCTGCGCAATCCTCGGCATGAATTTTGTTATGCGTGACATAAACCTCCACACCTTCGAGCGGAAGGTTCTTGCGATCTGCATACATGCGCAATGTCATGGATTTGCAGCTTCCCAGAGCCATTTTCAGGAAATCGTAAGGCGTCGGCCCCGTATCGTTGCCGCCGTAGCTTTCTGGCTCATCGGCCAGAAATTCATGCTGTCCGGTTCTGATTTTCTGCTGAAACTTACCCTGTCCGGTTGATTGAACAAGAACGGTTCCTTCTTCGGGTTTTGGTGTTTCAGCCTCGTCGGAGTCGGCATCAATATACCGGCTAACCCAAGCGGCAATGACGCGGGCGGCATAGGCGGCATCTTCCTTCCGGCTGATAAGATGATCGGCATCATCAAGCGTCACAAAGCTTTTCGGATGTTTTGCCGTCTTGAAAATCTGCGCGGCGTTATCTATGCTGACGACATTATCAAGCGGCGCATGCATCACCAGCAAGGCACGGTCCAGACCAGAGATAGCCGTCTCAAGACTTTGTGATTTTATATCCTCCAGAAACTGTTTACGGATTCGAAATGGCCGTCCGGCGAGAGAAACTTCCGCTTCACCTTTTTCCATGATTTCGGCTTCCTTGTCCCCAAAGTGATGCGCAACATGATCTGCATCGGCAGGCGCGCCGATTGTCACAACCGCTTTTGATTCAGGAATATGGTGGGCTGCAGCCAGAACAGCCGCACCACCGAGAGAATGGCCGATCAGGATGGCAGGCGCCTGCAGGTTCTCACGCATATAATCAGCTGCTTTGACCAGATCTTCCACATTCGATGTAAAATTGGTATTGGCAAATTCGCCCTCGCTTTTACCCAGACCTGTAAAATCAAACCGCAAAACGGCGATCCCATCACTGGTCAAGGCTTTGGCGATACGGGAGGCGGCAGCGATATCCTTGCCGCAGGTAAAGCAATGCGCAAACAGGGCACAGGCTTTGATTTGTCCGGAAGGTCGATCAAGCCTTGCCGACAGCTTTGTATTTTGTGATCCTTCAAATTCAATTTTTTTCATATCTAATATTTATCTACATTCGCCGATTATCTCTAACAGAAGATAATCGGCGACTTTTTATAATGTCTCCTATTTCTCTAAATTGCTGCTTTCCAAGCACATAATGCAAAACGATACATTCTCCATCTACCGAATATATTATCGTAGGAAAAAACGGATAGAAACCGAGACCGCGTTTTTGGGGAAATGAGCGGCCATAATCAATGTCGTCAAAAGATATCTTTGTTCTCGGGAGCCAAGATCGCGGTTTTCTTAGAGGCTTTAGCTTAAGAAGAGGAATATGAAGCTTCTGAATCGCTTTTTTTGAAAAGGGCTTGATCGGGCTAAAATACGTTGGGCCTTCGATTGAGTCATCCGTGACTATAATCCGGAATGAATCCCACATGCCTTTTTTTATTTGAAAATGTGATACTAATACGGCAATAGGTAAGAGAACCAGCGAAAACCCAGGAAACGGCCAGACATAAGAGAGAATTGTATTCTCTCCTCTTCCGGACAACACTTCTGTTAAAAAAAACATTATACACTCTATAACGATATACATAGGAATAACATAAATTGGCCGAAAACAACCTGGGAGCGTTACTTTAAATTCTTTCATTGTTTCACCTTTCTAATACATCAAAATACGCCATATAATATCTCCCATGAGAAACATAATATATGCGCCGGTCGCAAGAAGGACCAAAGTCAGAGCCTGATTGAAGATAAAAAATCCCAGACCTGAATCATACCGACTTGACCCATACATATTTAATCCAAAACTTATTTTATCACTCCAATATGTTCGTATATTTTTTAGAAAGGTGTACAAGCCCATAATAAAGAATGATAAGCCTCCAAATAGCATTGAGGAAGAAACCAAAAATCCTAAAATTTCCTTATTGTTTGTAGGTATTAAAATGACAAATGGTATCAAAAATAAAACTGTTGAAATCAGGCAAAACACGACTGCTTTTTTAACATATGGGTTTTGGATATTAGCATCAATGAATTTAGATTTTTTCATGTTTTTTACTCAGATTTAATTTTTATTACTGCACGCACCGCCGCCAAGGACGCAGAATTTCGCGCAGTGCGGGTGGTTAAGGTGAACGGCTTTAGAGGATTCCTTTAGTGTTTGTCCCATATTGAATTGCTGGTCATAGGCGAGTAGCGTGCAGGCCATAACGGAAGGTTTATCATCGCCCT
>PFTR01000082.1:0-2822 GCA_002789675.1 Alphaproteobacteria bacterium CG_4_9_14_3_um_filter_47_13
CTGGAGCGGGTGAAGGGAATCGAACCCTCATAACTAGCTTGGAAGGCTAGGGCTTTACCATTAAGCTACACCCGCATCAGGTACTACTTCCCTTGTGTACCGATTTTCTACGGGAAAATCAAGTCATCTACGGCGCGGGTTCAAAAGAAACGTGATCACCGCCTTTGGGTCTTTTATAGGCAAGATAGGCATTGCCACTGCGGACAACGACTTCGGCAAATTCCCGCCGAATTCCGTCTTTCAAAGCCCAACCCGAGCTTCCTTTGGCAAAACAGGGCAGACCGTCCGGCACATCGAAAATACTGTGACCGGCACGCACAAAATGCTTTGTACCGTTAATGCCGATGCTCATATATTTACCGATATGCGGTTTTAAATCTTTCGGGTCAATCGTGGTTTTGAGATTGCCGTAGCCATCGACAAACGCGACAATATTTTTGGGATAATCGGGGATATGCGGCGCATGATCGGCCAGACGGCTTTCATTCCCGCTAACAATCTCGCCCAGAACTCTCGGATAGAAATCACGGGAACGGAATTGCGAGCCTTCATTTTCAACAGACACAACACGGATTTCCTCGGCGGCTTCCTTGACAAAAGACAGCGAAAACCCGCTATTCACCGCCAGAATCCGTACGCCGTTATAGAGCTTCATATAGACAAGTTTCTCTCCGGCAGAATCAGCGCGGGGTTTCTCATCATCATGACGCGGGGCGGTATTGACAAAGAAAAAATGATCTTTTCCCAGTTTGCTGTTAATCGCGGCCTCGGCCAGAAAAAATCCGGTCTGTACCGTATCAAATGCCGGAACCGAATATTCCTTGACCCGTGGATCATAATTTTCCAGATGCTTATAGATGCTTTGCGTCACCTCCGCAAAAGCCATGTCGGAGAGCGGGCCATAATCGGCGATGACAGTTACCGTCAGACGATCATATGTTTCAGACATTCCTTTTTTCCTGTTTATGTTAGCGAAAGAAATTCAAACCCTTTATCCCGCATATAGGATATTAAAGCAATGACAACATGCGCGATTTCCGGCTGGTCATGAAATAGAACAATCTGCGCCCCCTTTTCCGTTAAAAAAAACGGATCATCCTCCATTTTCTGTTTCAGATCGTCCAGTGTACGATATGCCCATTTCCCCTGATGCCGCGCCGTCAGCATCCAGTCACAGGAAGAATAGGTAAACAGACAATCTGCCGCCCCGGACACATCCTTATGCCTATAAAGCGGATGCGTAATATTTTCAAAAGGCTGGGTAAAACCTTCTTTCTTCAGATAATCCTGCAATCGGCGGGATGTTTCATTTCCGGATAAATCAGCCGTTTCTATATTTTCTATAACCTCACCGAAGCGCTGTTCCAGCTTGTCACCATCTCCCTTATCCAGATAGGGAAAGCGAAAATATTTTCCAGGCCTTTCTATTCCGGCAGTTTTATAAGCCACTTCAATCAGATGTTCTGCCTGCTCGATATCAGCAACCATCTCCTCATAAGAAAGCGTTCCTGCAGCGCGGTGGCTATAGCTGTGATTGGCAATCACCATGCCCTTTTTAATCGCATCAAGAACAGGCTCCGGATTTTTTTCAATCAAATCGCCCCGACAGAAAAACATTGCCTGTATCTGGTTTTCAACTAGAAACTCTGTAAGAGCCGTCATATGAAGAGTCGGAGAATCATCAATGGTCAGATAGGCCGTACGGGTCATATCTCTTCATCCCGGGATTCTATTTTATGATTCCGGCTGTCAATATGCGGCACACCTGCCGGATCAGTATGGATCATAATTTCGGCATTGGGAAAGGCCTTCAGAATTTTTCTTTCGACTTTCAGGGCTATCGCATGGGCACTGCGCAGGCTTTTATCGGGATCAATTTCAAGATCAAATGCAATATAAATATCCATACCCGATTTACGCGTCCGTAAATCATGAACCCCTTTGGCCTCGGGATGCTGCAGAATAATGTCTTCAATCTGCGCACGCAGATCATCCGGCAGTTCACGGTCAAGCAGCATATTCACGCCCTTTTCCGCAATTATTTTGGCCGTATAGCCAAGATAACAGGCAATCAGAACTGCAAAGGCCGGATCAAGCCATGACGGCGCGCCATATTGCAGCGCTAGAAGAACCACAATCACACCGCCATTCATAAGAATATCTCCGGAATAATGGGCGTGTTCCGCCTCCACCGCCAGAGAAGGCGCATAGCGAAGACTAAACCTCTGAACCAGAATCAGAATTAGGGACAGGACAACCGAAACCACCATAATCCCGATGACAAGAAGACTGCTCTCCGTCACTTCCGGCTTTGTAAAACGGCGAAGAGATTCAAAGACAAGAAACACCCCTGCCCCGGCGATAAAGGCAGCCTGAAACATGGCCGCCAGCCCCTCGATCTTGCCATGACCGTAACGATGTTCGTGATCGGCAGGCTTGAGAGAATAACGGATCGCCATAAAATTAATCAGGGACACCCCCGCATCCATAAGCGAATCCACCAGAGACCCCAGAATGCTGACCGAATCACTCTGAAAATAGGCAAACCCCTTAATCCCGATCAAAACCGCCACCGTTACCAGCGAGGCCACCCCCGCAACGAGCGCATAACCCCGTTTGATTTCAGTCGTATTATTTGAATCCTGTTTGAATATCATAAGCGTTTATACATGAATTTCCGGTCTTTTTCAAAGCCCGAAACGCGCCCGGAGAGACCGTGTTTCAAGCACTTCCAGCGCCTCATCGGCAAAACCCTGCATAGACAGCCGTCCCAGAAACGGTAGGGAAAGCAATCCTTTTTTCTCCGGATTTATCTCGACCAG
>PFTR01000082.1:2837-7523 GCA_002789675.1 Alphaproteobacteria bacterium CG_4_9_14_3_um_filter_47_13
CAGAAGCTCCCATCGAACAAATCCTCATCGGCACTGGAAAGCTTTTCTGCACGGCGCTCCTGCACCCATTCTTTAAAAGCGATATGAATCTCTTTCTGGATTGTTTCAAGACGGGCAACATCCTCCTTTTTCTCCGGCAAGAACGGGTCAAGAAAGGATTTGCCAAGACCGCTCGTATGTAAACGGCGGTGGATCTCATGCTTTTCAATAAAATCTTCAAAACCGAAACTGGCTGAAATTACGCCAATCGAACCGACAATAGAGCATTCCTGCGCATGAATTTCATCAGCGGCACAAGCCAGCCAGTAACCGCCCGAAGCCGCGACATCCTCGACAAAAGCATAAACAGGCATTTCCTTTTCTTCTGCCCTTTGCCGGATATGGCCTGCAATTAATGAACTCTGTGCCGCCGCGCCTCCCGGCGAATTAATCACCAGCGCCACAGCCTTCGTCCCGACTTTATCAAAAGCCTTATCAATAATTTTACCAAAGCAGGCATGGCTGATCCCCTGCTTCTTTGCGCCGGAATCCGCAATCACCCCGGAAAAACGGATCACCGCCACTTTCGGCCTGTTCTCCAGAAAATCGCCGATAACGGGCAGTCCTCTGATAAACGCCATCACTCTTGCCAATCTTTCATTCATAACATTGTACTATGGATAAAATAAGGCCGCTGTCAACAACCCGGAAACAAATACACCCCCTTAATTTCCCCTTCAAAATAAAATTTCTTGACCATAAGATAAAGGCTGTGATTTATGGTAATGAATATCTGGAATTTTTACAGGGAGATCATCATGAACAAGCTTTTTTCATCAAGCATAGCCACCAGTGTCCTGCTTTCCATGACACTTAATAGCTGCGACATTCCACAAAACACAGAAACTGTGGACATTGTTGCACCCACCACCCGTGCGGAGATGGATGCAGGCTGTGAATTTTATGATAATATTCTGACATTTGTTGATACCAACCATTTCAATGGCATAACAACGACCAGCCAGACAGAAATTGCAATGGGCGCTTATCAAGGCATTCTTAAATACACTTTCAGTAACATTGGTGTCGATAAGATTACAAATAAACCGGACAATACTATTATTTCTTTTTTCAATCAGGGTACAGATAACAAAAAACCAGAGATAACAGCAGACTATCTTAACAAGGCACAGGTCGCTTCTCTAAAAGTCGGCGATGAAACCATTACCTTTTCTGCACCTGCAACCCTGAACTCCTATTCGGATCACTGTTCCTACCTAAATAACGCGGTCTTAAAAATAGCAGAAAAAACAGATATCAGCATCCACAATTTATATGAATTTGCCATCAAAGGCGCTCTATATGCCTCAAGAGATCCCCATACAATCTATTTGAACGAAGAAGAAAGCAAAACAGCAATAGCCGATACAGAAGGAGAGTTTGGAGGGCTTGGTATCGAGGTTATCATGGAAAAAGGACTCATTAGAATCAAATCTCCAATGGAAGAGATGCCAGCTTATAAAGCAGGGCTTCAGGATGGTGATCTTATTACAAAAATCAATGGAAGACCCGTTCTTGGACAAACAATGAACCAAGCCATCAACCAGCTACGTGGCCTTATAGGAGAACCTGTAACATTAACAATCAAGCGCGATGATCAAACGCCTTTTGATATTAAAATGACCCGTGAGAAAGTTATTGTTCACGCCGTTAAAAACGAAATTATTGGCGAAAGGCATGATGTTGCCTATTTCAAACTGATTGATTTCACAGACAGGATTACAGATGACCTTATCAAGGCTCTTAAAGAAACGCAAAAAAAATCTCTGAAAAATGGAAATCCCATTAAAAAAATCATTATTGATGTCAGTCAAAATCATGGTGGTAATCTAGCGCAGGCGCTTGAAATTATTGATCTTTTTATAAAATCACAGCCAGAAGAGCAGAAGAAAATTTTTGCAACAGGCAAAACACCTGCAGAAAATGCCATTTATGCCGACACTATTATCCAGGGTAATATTTCAGATATCTTTCCAGATGCCGCAGTTATAGTTATTCAGGATCAGAAATCGGCATCGGCCTCTGAAATTACAGCAGCTGCACTACAAGATGACGGCGCCATAGTCATTGGGACAAGATCTTATGGCAAAGGGTCTGTGCAGAATTGGGTGTCCATGGATGCAAGGGGGAAAAGAGCGTTTTCAAGGGAGGCTACAAAGGGCATCCTTGCAGTAACAACAGATCTCTTTTTTGCGGGAGCAAAAGAACTAAGCAATCAGGGCAGTGGCGTACTTCCGGATACTCTGGTTGAGCGTCATGATGTACTGGGCGATAGGGCTAAAAACATAAAATTCGAAGAGAGCCTTGGGAAAGCCTTAATAAGCTCCGATAAAACCCGTGCCGGACGAATACCGGATACACTCTGTTCGCTCAAAAAAGAATTTTCAGGAGCCCTCTCCGAAACGCAGATAGAAAAAATTCCGGCTTATCTTATTCAAAATTATACAATTAAAAGCGAGACCACTGGTAAATGGGAAGAAAGCAAAGTACTTGATGCCTCTCTGGACTGCGCCACAGATGGAAAATACACAAATACAACACCCTACATGCCTCCGGCTCTGACAAATTAACCGGAATTTACTCCAGAGAATCATTTCTCTTTGATTTCCGGTTATTTTACGCTATGAGGATTGCCATGAATCGAAAATTTTTTGGAACAGACGGCATACGCGGCAAGGCGGGCGCATTTCCTATGACAGCGGACATGGCGCTTAAAGTTGCCATGGCAACGGCCAGAGCACTGGACGAGCGCTTTCCCGGTAATCACCAAAAACGCGCCGTGATCGGCAAAGACACACGCCTGTCCGGCTATATGCTGGAACAAGCCATGGCGGCAGGATTTGAAGCCATGGGAATGGATGTGATTTTTCTTGGCCCCTTGCCGACTCCGGCGGTGGCGATGTTAACGCGTTCCCTGCGGGCGGATATCGGCGTGATGATTTCTGCCTCGCATAATTCCTATGAAGATAACGGGATCAAGCTTTTTGGCGCGGATGGTTACAAGCTTTCCGATGACATCGAAATAGACATCGAATCCCATATTGAAAATGGAAACGGCAGCCAGCAACCAGCCATGGGACGCTTTGGCAAAGCCAGCCGTCTTGACGATGCGCAGGGGCGCTATGTCGAGTTTCTCAAAGGAACATTTCCCCGCCGGATGACGCTGGAGGGCCTGAAAATTGTGATTGATTGTGCTCATGGCGCGGCTTATAAAGTTGCGCCGCAAGTGCTTCAGGAGCTCGAAGCGCATGTTATTGTCCTGAACAACAAACCCGATGGCAGAAATATCAATGACCATTGCGGGGCAACGGATACGGCTTCCCTACAGCAAAAAGTCATTGAGGAAAAGGCCGATATCGGTCTTGCTCTTGATGGCGATGCCGACCGTCTGATCATGGTTGATGAAACAGGGGATGTGGTCAATGGCGACCAGTTGATGGCGCTTCTTGCGCTGACAATGCAGAATTCAGGAACATTGCAAGGTGGCGGCCTTGTGGCAACGATCATGTCCAATCTGGGGCTGGAGCGTTTTCTTGGCAAAGCCGGACTCACTCTGAACCGTACTGCCGTTGGTGACCGCTATGTTGTCGAACGGATGCGTGAAGGCGGCTTTAATCTGGGCGGGGAGCAATCCGGTCATATCATCCTGTCCGATTTTTCCACCACAGGTGACGGCATGCTTGCGGCGCTACAGGTTCTTTCTTCCCTGCAGCAAAGAGCAGAAAAAGCCAGTGCGCTTCTTCATTTATTCGATCCCCTGCCGCAAATCCTGCAAAATGTAAAATTTCATCAGGGCGTGCGCCCCCTTGATGATGAGCAGGTTAAAACAGCCATAGAAAAAGCGCAGACTTTACTCGCCAATGATGGCCGTCTTGTCATCCGCCCCTCCGGAACCGAACCTGTTATCCGCGTTATGGCGGAAGGGGATAATCCCGAGCTGGTCAAAAAAATTGTTAATGATTTATGCGCCGAAATTGAAAAAGCGGCCTGTTGATTCCAAAATCTTGACAAGAGGTAAAATTTGTCATATTATTCACTCCATAACAGGAGGTTTACAATGCAGGATAACAGAACAAACGAACTGGCAAAATCTCGCCTCTGGCGTGCGGCAGAAGTGGGCGATTGTAAAACAATCAGACTTCTCGCCATGGAAGGCATTGATATTGATGCCCGTAATGAAGACGGTTTTACCGCTTTTAATATCGCCACCCAGAATAATCATTCTGATGCCGCGATGACGATTCTTGCTGCCCGTGAAATGCAGTTTGCACAGGATCTCGGCGAAGAACCGGCCGCTTTTTATAAGATCACGATGAAGACAGGCACTGAGGCTTAATTTATATAATCATTCCAGAGAAGAATTTCATATGATTTTACGCGGAGAAACGACATAAGAAAAAATTCCGCTTCTCTGCGTAAAAAATTTAAAGCCTGAAAAAAGAACAATCCTTTTATTTTTACCTTATAGTCACGTGCATCAAGAGCAAGACATTTTCTAACATCGTCATTACCGGAATTTCTGGAACAAAAATTCCGGAATCAATTGATCCGGGGCAGCTATAGAACCCTCTGCAAAAGTTTGAAGTAACGGTGGTGGAGCGCCATTTTGGACAATTTGAGGAGAGGATTTTTGAGTTTTATATCCTG
>PFTR01000155.1 GCA_002789675.1 Alphaproteobacteria bacterium CG_4_9_14_3_um_filter_47_13
CTTCAGGATATAAAACTCAAAAATCCTCTCCTCAAATTGTCCAAAATGGCGCTCCACCACCGTTACTTCAAACTTTTGCAGAGGGTTCTATAGGAGCTCTGGAAAGCCGAAATACTGAAAATAATAATAATAAAGACAACGAGAATCTGCTCCAGCCCTGCCATATAATTCACATCACGTCTTGCTGTCATACAACATCCTGATTCTCGATAACCAATCCCAGTTGCTGCGCTTTCAAAGCGGCCTGTGTCCTGTTCCTGCTATTGAGTTTGCGGCATATGCCCCGAATGTGAAGCTTGACCGTCACAACCTGTAAAGCAAGAGAATTGGCAATTTCCTTATTTGAAGACCCTTTTAACAGATAAGACAGCACTTCCTTTTCCCTTGGGGTCAGTTTTCCGGGGATCCCGGTATGATAGACAGCCTGAGCGGTATCATGAAGTCCCTGATATTCCTGAGGATCATGCCCGAAATAAGAGGGCATGATATCATTAATATTATGGTCAATCGCTATATATTGTTCTCCTTCAAGAATTTTTTGCACACCATTAAGCAAAGCCTTGCCGGACATTGTTTTTGGAAAAAACCCGCAAGCCCCCATTTTCATTGCTTTTTCAACATGAAATTTTTCAGCCAGACCGGATAACAAAGCAACAGGCGTTTCAGGATAGGTTTGAAGTATTCTTTCAAGGCCATTTACCCCATCCATTCCGGGCATCCGCATATCAAGAAGCACAAGGTCAATTTCGGAGTTTCCCTCCATAATACCCATCACTTCATGCATATCCTTTGCTTGCAACACCTCGCAATCCGGTTCAGCGCGCTCTATAAACTGGGTCAGAGCCTCCCTGAACAGGGCATGATCATCTGCAACCAATAATTTCATAACAACCCTTCCTATTACAGCCTATTCCAAAGTTTATGATTTTCAGGATAGGACAATAAAAAAACCATGTCAACTTTAAGGATATAGGACAAAAATTAATATTCAGGAAAAAAATGCGGCTTTTTTCTGCAAAACGACACTCTGAATAGTTGTAGTTACGGCTTCAAAGCGCTTGATGAAGCATGAATGGGGGGAAGATCTATTTTTTGCAAATCCTGAAACTTCATTCTATAAACATAGGTATTTTCCAAAACACGCTGGACATAATTTCTAGTCTCGTAAACCGGAATAAGCTCAACCCAGTCCACAATATCAATTTCATCCTTCCGTGGATCTCCGAATTGTTTCAACCATTTATCAACCCGTCCCGGCCCGCCGTTATAGGCTGCTGCCGCAAGAGCATAAGATCCATTAAAACGCCTTAGCATTTGCTCCATATAGGAGGATCCCAGTGCAATGTTATAATCAGGACGGCTCGTCAGCCAGTCTATGTTGTAAGACAGTCCCTTTTTTCCGGCGACTTCCTTTGCCGTTGCAGGCATCAACTGCATCAGCCCCCGCGCCCCGGCAGGACTTTGTGCATCATAATCAAACGCGCTTTCCTGACGGATAATGGCATGGACAAGTGACCATTCAAGATCAATCTTTTTCATGCTTGTGAGCAAGGTCGGAAATGCCTGATCCAACATCAGAATATTTTTTTCCAGCCCTTTTTTAGCGATTCTTACAGCATTATGATAATGATTAAGTTCCTTTGCCAGATCAGCCACAAAAATATAATCTTCCGGAATTCTGATTTTTTCAGCCATGGCATCAAGAAAATCCCCGGCTTCTTTTCGATACCCGGCTTTATTCAGAATACGGGTGATCTGCGCCATTTCTGAACGATTAAAACTATTGCGGGATTCAAGCGAACGCTGCGGGGGCATTTGCTGCGGGGGTCTATCGACCCCATCAAGCTTTTCCAGAGCAAGCTGGCCATAATAAGTTGTCTGGTGTCTGGCTGCGGCCTGATACCATTTGCGCGAAATCTCTGGATGGCCGAGATTATCACTGGCGCGTCCCGCCCAATAAGCGCCTCGCGCTTTACTCACAGGCATGGACACCTTCAGATAAAGCGCTTCAAAATGTTCAAAAGCCCGCCATGGCTTCTTTAAACGCAGAGCAAGCCATCCGGCAAGAAATTCGGCCTGCGCAAAAGGCAGCCCTTCTTTTTGCTGATGTTTGGAAACAAGCAGATAAGCACTTTCATACTGCCCCTGCTCCATCAGACGACGCGCCATAATATGCCGTTCATTCCACCAGTCCGGAAGATTGATAATCGTATCGGCAGGTGGCGGGTTATGAAGAATTTCCAAGGCACCAAAATCCTGATTATGCCGCCGCCGCCAGCGCAGCCGCTCATACACAAGCCCCGGATCATGCGCCAGATGGGGAGGAACACCGGCAATCAGGGCATTCAATCCCTCATTATCGGAAGCAATCGCAATACGGGCTTCAGCGAGTGCCGGATACCCATGCCCCATAAGCCGCGCAATCATACGGGCATTTGTATAATGCCCCTTTGAAATGAGCATATCCATGCGAAACCGATGTGATTTTTCATCAAGATATTTACCGTATTTTGATAAAAAACGGCTCTGCTGATCCGGTGCAATAAGCGCATTTTTCCACCAGTCCTGCGCTGTTTCACGTAATTCTGTAATAAAATTATGCCGCTCCAGAGCATCAAGATAACGCTCCATTGCATCCTGCGTTAAAGGACGGTTTTTGCCAAACCATGCGAGAATCTCGTCATCACCGATCTTCTTTGTCAAAGCCTGTTCTGCATTCAGGCGCATTCTCCGCTGTCCGGGCCAATCCGGATTCTGCATGGAAAAGCTTGTGATCCGGCCAAATGATACATCGTCCGCATTTTTGGTATAAGCCAGCCAATAATAGATTTTTGCAGCTAAAGGATCCCGTGTTCCGGCAATCATGGTCTCGGCTTTTGTCCAATGCCCTTTTTTTATCTCTGCCAAGGCTTGCAAAGTAACGGCGCGGTCACCAGATGACATGACACTCTCTTCAGTCTGGGCGCAGACCGGAAAACATAAAGCCATCCAGAACCATAGAATACTCCCCGTCAGTAGCGAGCTTTTCTTGCACAGCGCCCCGATTGCCGTTACATTAACGCCCCTGTTCATATTTTTTAAAAAAGGAATCATTGGATGTTTCGCGGATCTATCACAGCTTTGATAACACCGTTTAAAAACGGAGAGATTGACTGGAATACATTCGATAACCTTATCGAACACCAGATTGAGTCCGGCACACACGGGCTTGTTGCCTGTGGTACGACCGCAGAATCTCCGACTTTGACTCATGATGAACATCAGCACATTCTTCAACGCTGCGTCTCTGCGGTCAAGGGGCGCATCCCTGTTATTGCAGGAACGGGATCAAATAATACACAGACTTCTGTAGAAATGACCGCCTATGCACGACAAATCGGTGCCGATGCTGCGCTGGTTGTCACGCCTTATTATAACAAGCCAACGCAAGAAGGGCTTTATGCGCATTATCATACCATTGCCGGCGCCGTAAACCTTCCCCTTATTATATATAATATCCCCGGAAGATGCGTCATTGATATGACACCGGAAACTATGGGAAGACTTGCCCGTATTCCGCATATTGTCGGCGTCAAAGATGCCACCGGCGACCTTACGCGGGTTAAAAAGCAGACAGCGACATGTGGCGGGGATTTCATCCAGCTTTCGGGTGAAGATGGCATGATTTACGACTTTCTGGAACAGGGCGGCGTGGGCTGCATTTCTGTGACATCAAACATTGCCCCCGCGCTTTGCGCACAAATGCATAATTCCTGGATAGCAGGAGATAAAGCAAAAGCAAAACAATATCATGCGCAACTTATGCCGCTTCACAATGCCCTGTTCTGCGAAAGTTCGCCGCAGCCTGCAAAATATGCTGCGAGCCGATTGGGATTATGCCTGAACGAACTCCGCCTCCCCCTCCTCCGCGCTTCGGAAGAAGCCTGTAAGATCGTTGACGATGCCTTGGCAAGAACAGGGCTTGTCGTACAGAACAGCAATGCCGGACAAGCCGTTCATGGCTAAAAAGAAAAAAAGCAAATCCGGCCTTATTTCGACCAATGCCACTGTCTCGGATAACCGCCGTGCGCGTTATGATTATCATCTTGAAGACAAATTCGAGGCTGGAATCGAGTTGGTAGGAACAGAGGTTAAATCATTGCGTCACGGGCAATGCAGTCTGAACGAATCCTATGTGGGTCCTAAAGGCAATGGAATTTTCCTGTTTAATGCCAATATTCCCGAATACCAGCAAGCAAGCGCCCACTTCCAGCACGAGCCAAAGCGTCCGCGCAAGCTTCTGCTCCACAAAAAAGAAATTGATAAACTGGTCGGAGCCGTTGCCCGTGAAGGTTACACGATCATTCCGACAAGACTCTATTTCGATGGACGTGGCCGTGCCAAGCTGGAAATCGCTCTTGCCAAAGGAAAACAACAGAAAGACAAACGAGAAACAATCAAACAGCGCGAATGGGGACGCGAAAAACAGAGAGTTTTAAAGAACACGGATTAAGCCGTTTCATAATCGTTTCATTTTAATATTCCGATCATTTGAAAAAAACGGGAATTGGTTCTATAGAACCCTCTGCAAAAGACTGTAAAAATCCTGTAGAATCATTTCATGCAAACGA
>PFTR01000096.1:0-4033 GCA_002789675.1 Alphaproteobacteria bacterium CG_4_9_14_3_um_filter_47_13
ACCTCATGCTCGTTTGCATGAAATGATTCTACAGGATTTTTACAGTCTTTTGCAGAGGGTTCTATAGTTTTAGGAATGGTCTATCCTGGCCATCTTCAAATAGCGTCAGGAGGCTTGCGGGTCTGTTTTTTAATCGTCAAAAACGGTGGAAAAAAATAAGTGCGTCCTGATTTACTTCACCATCACATATTCGCCTGGCGCTTCGCGCAGAACGGAATAATTCTTTTCTGGCGCGCCCATTTTTGGCGGGCTGGTTTTATCGCCTGAGTGTTCTACCAGCCATTTCTGCCATTCCGGCCACCATGAGCCATCGCGGGACGGGGTAAGAGCGACCCAGTCATCGGGTGAAGTGTATTTGTCTGTCTCTTTTCTTGTGGTGATTTGATAGGTACGGTGCGGGTGACCGGGTTCGCTGACAATTCCGGCATTATGCCCACCGCTGGTTAGAACAAATGTAACGTTTGTATCGGCAAACAAGTCGATTTTGAAAACGGAACGCCATGGCGCAACATGATCGTGCTGTGTCGATACGGCAAATACAGGCACGCGGATGTCAGTCAAAGCAACAGGTTTGCCGCCAATCATAAAATGTCCTTCGGACAAATCATTATTAAGGAACAGGCTACGTAGATATTCGCGGTGCATTTTATAGGGCATACGCGTGGCATCTGCGTTCCACGCCATCAGATCATTCGGCGGCCTGCGTTCGCCCAGCATGTAATTCTCCACTGCCCTTGACCATATCAGATCGCGGGAGCGCAGCATCTGGAATGTGCCCGCCATGTGTTTGCTGTCAAGATAACCTTTTTCCCACATGGTATCTTCGAGCCAGGCAAGCTGGCTTTCATCGGTGAACATCAGCAGTTCGCCTGCTTCTTCGAAATCGACCTGCGCCGCGAAAAGGGTCAGAGATTTCAAGGAGTCTGCGTTGTCCCGCGCCAGTGCCGCTGCAGCAATCGCAGCCAGCGTTCCGCCGAGGCAGTACCCCGCCATATGCGCTTTTTGATCGGGAACAATCGTTTTAACGGCCTTGAGCGCGTCCATAATGCCGAGATTCAAGTAATTCTCAAAACCAAGGTCGCGGTCTTCGGAACCGGGATTTTTCCATGAAATCATAAAGACCGTATGGCCTTGTCCCACCAGATATTTCACCAGCGAATTTTCCGGCGAAAGATCAAGAATATAATATTTCATGATCCATGCCGGAACGATCAGGACGGGTTCGGCATAGACTTCTTTTGTCGCCGGTTCATACTGGATCAGTTCAATCAGGCGGTTTTGATAAACAACACTACCCCTGGTTACGGCGATATTTTCGCCGACCTTAAACTTCTCCATTCCGGCGGCTTGCTGGCCGGTCATAAGCCGTAGCCAGTCCCCCATGAAATTCTGTGCGCCTCTGACAAAATTAAATCCACCCTGTTCAACGGTAGTTTTAGCCACGCCGGGATTGGTCAGTGGAAAATTCAGAGGCGAGAGCATATCCAGCACCTGCCGTGCCATAAAGGGTTGCACGGCCTTGTCATGGTGATTCATGCCACGCACATCCGTGACTTCGCTCCATAATTGTTCGGTTCTAATAAATATTTGCTTATAAAGGCTGTAAGGCCATTGTTGCCAACCTTCATCCTCAAAACGCCGATCTTGCGGCATAGGCTCGGCGCAGCAGGATGCATGATCGTGTCCGAGAGCCTGGCAACGTATAAAAGCGGCCAGAAGGATGCCCTTTTCCCATGCGCTGTAGGAAAGCTGTGCCTGCTTGCCGGGGGACAACAACAGATGAGTCAGCCAGTCGGCATAAGTCAGACCCAGAGAAGCCGGGGACAAGCCGTAAATTCGCCCCAGCGCCGCATGCAGCAGCCGATCAGCCAATGGCACATTCTCGTCCGTTACAGTGACAGGAGGCAATTTCATATGTGGGCCGCAGAATGTATGTTCCGCTGCATCTTGCTTTTTAAGGGGCAGTGATGTGACATTATTTTTCTTTGGTGTGCGTTTTTTTGCTTGCGCTTTCATACTCTGGCCTCTTTTTTTATCGGGTGTACTTTATTTAATATGCGTTCTGCCTCTTGATGTTCAACCTTTTCAAGAGAACCTTCGATAAAATTAAAATATTTCTCTTCTGTGTCTGGACTGTCCCAGCCTTGCTTCTTTAAAATAATATTTCAACACAATAGCTTTATTTTGTATTTTATCATGACAGCTATGCTAATGCATGGGCTTGATCTCTATCAAGAAATTGCTGGTTGCTTCGGACTTTTCATGACGGTGCTGCACTCAAAATACAATCCCGGGCGTAGCGGAGTCATTGTTATTTTTCACTACGAAGAGTATGAAGGTTGGAAACCACAAGCGGTAAGTCTATCTTTCTATTATGAAAGTATCCGGTGGGGTGAAATAGTTGATTTCAGGCGTGTTTCCTCAGGATTTACATACAATTGGTATCAGGAATGTCATTTTATTAAAAAAGCTTGAAAAGAGCCGGTTTACTCATTACAAATATTGTTCCCTTATGAAAGGGCACGTAGCTCAGCGGTAGAGCACTACCTCGACACGGTAGGGGTCACAGGTTCAATCCCTGTCGTGCCCACCACTTCAAAAGCGCAGGAAACATAAGGTTTTGAGCCTTAGGCTCTTCAGTAAAATAAATTCAAAAAGCATGGATACCCATCAATAATTATTGGTCATATCACCTGTCTATTCTTGATGTGGGATACTATAATTCTAGTAAATTTTGAAAAATTAAAATATTATTTTTCATCTTCATGGCATGAACAGGGAAAAACAAAAGAACATGGCACGCAATATCCGGTATATCTCCACACGGGGTGGCGTAGAATCGCAGTCTTTTACCGATGTACTGCTGGCCGGAATGGCAGGGGATGGCGGGCTGTTCATTCCCGATTACTGGCCGGAACTCAGTCCGGAACAGTTGACCGGACTTCAGGGCAAAAGCTATGCAGAAATCGCTATGGCTGTGATCCGCCCTTTTATGGGCGGCGCGCTTGAAGACTCTGTCCTGCAGTCGTTACTGGAAGACACCTATGAAAGCGGAGGGTTTTCCCATCGTGCCATAGCGCCTCTGGTACAGATAGAGCCAAATGCCTGGATACTTGAATTATTTCATGGCCCTACTTTATCGTTTAAGGATTATGCCATGCAGTTTCTCGGAAAACTGTTTGATTATATTCTCGTGCGGGAAAACAGGCGTATCACGATTGTCGGTGCGACTTCCGGGGACACAGGATCTGCCGCCATTGAAGCCTGCCGCACTTGCAGGAATATTGATATTTTCATTCTGCATCCGCAAGGCCGTACATCGGAAGTCCAGCGGCGGCAGATGACCACGGTCGATGCGCCTAATGTCTTTAATATCGCGCTTGACGGGACATTTGATGATTGCCAGCATATCGTGAAAAGCCTGTTTGCCGACGCGTCCTTGCGCGAAGAGCTGAATTTATCAGCCGTAAATTCGATCAACTGGGTACGAATCATGGCGCAGATTGTTTATTATTTTGTCGCCGCTCTGGCGCTTGGCGCGCCACAACGACCTGTTTCCTTCACGGTTCCCACCGGAAATTTTGGCAATGTCTATGCCGGCTGGGCGGCGCGGCGCATGGGGCTTCCGATTCACACACTCGGGATTGCCACGAATCATAATGATATTCTGACGCGCTTTTTCGAAAGCGGGGAAATGAAAATTGATTCGGTCGTTCCTTCTCTATCGCCCAGCATGGATATACAGATTTCCAGTAATTTCGAGCGCTATCTCTTTGAATTGACAGGACAAGACCATGCCGCCCTGCAAAAAATCATGGAGCGTTTCCGGAACAACAAGAGCTTCATTCTTGATAGGGAACAGATGATTCGGGCGCGGAAAGACTTTATTGCACAGCGTTGTAGTGATTCCGGGACGATTGAAATAATGAAGAAATATTTCGAAGAAACCGGAAATCTGATTGATCCCCATACCGCCGTTGCCCTGTACGGGGCGCAGAAAATAATGGCAACAGATCCGGCGGTGCCAATGGTA
>PFTR01000096.1:4099-4571 GCA_002789675.1 Alphaproteobacteria bacterium CG_4_9_14_3_um_filter_47_13
CCGGACGTCCCGCGCCTTGCCGCCATCATGAAAAAAGCCGAACATTACACGTCCCTGCCCAATGACCTGCAAAAAGTGAAAGACTTTATCCGGCAGCAAAGACACTCTTTATCTCGTTATTCCCATCAAGAATGATTATATCTTATTTTACACGGTGTTACGGAGAAACTCTTTTTTTCTCGTCACTCCGGCGCAGGCCGGAGTCCATTTATCCACTATCGCGAAGGCCTCTCAATGGCTTCCGGCCTTCGCCGGAATGACGGAAATAGAAATATTTGTACAAAAAGCTGCTATCGAGGACTTTTGCAGAGCTTCCTATAGAGTTTTTGTGCTGGATTCCCGAACAGGCGTTCGCAATGCCCACGGGTTGGGAGTGACACAAAAGTGCCGTACCCACAAGGACTGTGATAAAAATGTCACTCTTTTTTTAAAAATGTTGCCAATTTGCACAATCGCATTGACGGGTGATAGG
>PFTR01000075.1 GCA_002789675.1 Alphaproteobacteria bacterium CG_4_9_14_3_um_filter_47_13
TTATTGTTAGCTATAAACATCTTGATATTCCAACAGGCAGAATAATATGCAAACAACTACAAAAATAGCAACGATCGACAGCCAGCTTTCCGAACTCGATCAGAATATTTATTTCTGTAAAAAATGCGTAACCTCCAACCAGCGCCCCCGCATTACCTTTGATGAAGAGGGTATTTGCGGCGCTTGCCGTTATGCAGAAGAAAAAGAGAAAATGGACTGGGTCTCGCGGGAAAAAGAATTACGTGTCCTGCTGGACAAGCACCGCTCGGGCGATGGCTCTTTTGACGTGATTGTCCCTTCCAGTGGCGGTAAGGACAGCGCCTACGTTGCACACCAGCTCAAACATGAATATGGCATGACTCCACTGACGGTGACATGGACACCTTTTATTTATACCGATATCGGGCGGGAGAATTACGACCGCTTTGTCCAGTCCGGCTTTGACAATCTGCTGTTTAACCCGAACGGCCAGTTGCACCGCAAGCTTGCCCGTGTTGCCTTTGATGTCAAAGGAGATCACTGGGAACCCTTCACCTTCGGGCAAAAGGCGCTAGCCTTCCAGATTGCCGTCAAATTCGGTATTCCACTTATCTTTTATGGCGAGAATGGCGAAGTCGAATATGGCGGCTCCATGAAAAATAAAAACAAACCTTTCGAGAGTGTAAAAGACTGGGAGCGGCTTTACTTCAAAGGTGCCGGAG
The DNA here is from genome assembly GCA_002789675.1 of Alphaproteobacteria bacterium CG_4_9_14_3_um_filter_47_13. Taxonomy (GTDB): domain Bacteria; phylum Pseudomonadota; class Alphaproteobacteria; order Micavibrionales; family Micavibrionaceae; genus UM-FILTER-47-13. The sequence goes on from PFTR01000075.1 coordinate 702, forward strand.
TCCGCAAGCTTGTCGAAATCGGACAGGATACGGGAATCATCAAACCCGAAGAAATTAGAAGCGGCGCACTCTCCATCTATGAAGCCCCTCCGCTTGAAAAAATTGAAGCGCTTGGCGCACAAATGCACTGGTTCTCCTATTATAAAAAATGGGTTCCGCAGGAGAATTTTTATTACGCCACCGAACATACAGGATTCCGCCCCAACCCCGAGGGACGTTCTGAAGGAACCTATTCAAAATATGCCAGTCTTGATGATAAAACAGACGGTTTTCACTGGTATCTGGGTTTCATCAAATTCGGCATGGGGCGCGCTACACGGGATGCCTCAATGGAAATCCGCGCCGGCCACATAGACCGTGAAGAAGCCGTTGCTCTCGTCAATCGCTATGACGGCGAATTCCCGCAAAAATGGTTTCCTGATTTTCTGAAATATCTGGATATCACAGAAGAACATTTCTGGAAAATTTGTGACGGCTACCGCCTTCCCCATATCTGGGATAAAGACGGCGACCAGTGGCGTTTGAAACGACCTGTTATATAATATAAACATAATATGACCCATAAGATTGATATTATAGGCGGTAAAGACTATATAGCGAAGCAAATCGTAAAACATCTTCAGCTCTTATATGATATCAGCCCGCTAGATAAGCAGACGATCACATCCCTGCTTCCTGCCATTCTAGAGAAAACCCAGCTCTGCTGGCAGGGGATTAACAATAAATATTACCACCAGAATGGAAGACCCCTTCTTGATATCAACCATTCCAATCAATACTGCCAGTTTCTTTTAATTCTCACACGACATGTCAGCGCCGAAGGACATAAGTGTCTTGCAAACAAACTTTTTTCTCTGAATAAAATGCTAAATAGCTGCGATATTTATCACGAAATTGAATTACCAGAGTGTTTTTATATAGATCATTCACTGGGTATTGTGCTCGGTCGTGCGCAATATGGAGAACGTCTTTTTCTCTCTCAAAACTGTACAATCGGCAGCAATCCAGGATCTTCTGATTATCCGGTTCTTGGCAAAGATAATTTTCTGATGTCCAATGTAACCTTGATCGGAAAAATCAAAACAGAAGACCGTGTCATTTTTGCAAGCGGTTCATACGTCAAGGATAGAGATATTCCTTCTGACAGTATCGTGTTTGGAAGATCACCTGATAATATTATAAAAACGCTCCCACCTGAAAAATTTAAAAAAGCGAGTCCTTTCAACCATGATTTTCTTTAAATTTGTAACTGCGGGTATAAAAATCCTTGCCTAAAAACGATTGAACAACTAGTTATAATTTTATAAGTAATCCAGTAATAAAATCCTGACAAAAATAATCGGCTTAAAACATGACAGAAATATCCCCTGCCGCCAAAGAAAAAGCAGACAAGGCTATCCTGATAACCGGCTCTGCCCGTAGCGGAACAACAATTATAGGGAAGATAATCCATAGCCTTTCCGATGTTGAGTATGCTTTCGAGCCGCCAATACTTTTTTCTCTTTTTTCACTGATCTATGAAATGCCCGAATATAGATGGACACTTCTGTATCAAACCTATCTATATGAAAGCCATCTTCTAAATGCCCTTGCTGGCCGCAGCATTAATTGTAACCGGCATGATGACAGCTCTATTTATATGGTCAAAAGTGAAGAAGACATTGAAGACCGGCTCAATAAATCACGAGGAAAACAGGAAATCGAGGCTCTGGCAACCGCCTCCACGGTTGCCTATAAAATTCCTGATATTCTTCCCAGGATTCCCAAACTACTTGAATATTATCCGCAAACACGGGTTGTGATTGTTAATAGAGGGTATATAGAAATCCTGAACTCCCTTTCTAAAAAAGAGTGGTTTAGTAATGAGAATGCCAATAAAAATCTGATCTGGCCGTTTACAATATATAAAGATATCAACATCCCGTTCTGGGTTGTAAAAGACGACCATGAAACATGGTACAATATGTCAGCCCTTGACCGCTGCGCTTATTATTATCTTGAAATTGTAAAAAATATTGACAGAATTCCTAACAGAATTGACGTCCGCTATGAAGCGCTCCTTGAGAATCCGGTGGCAGCAACGGAAAAACTGGCCAAACAACTTGGCCTTTCTTTCGGTTCAAAAACAAGAGATATCCTTGCCACAATAAAGCTGCGCCCACAGGAACGAGACACGAATATTCTTGATAAAGTCGACGAAACGCTCAGGATGCAGATTATTGCTTTATCCGGAAAGAGTAAAAATATATATGCCTGAACAAACTGGAGAACACGCAAACCCGAAAAAATGGCTCATTTTTCCACTGGAAATTGTCGAGCGCGAGCTAAGCGGCAAGCTACTGATCTGCGATGAAGCGCTCCGGCGCGGATGGGGTTGCATCATCGGCACGAAACAGGCTGTGCGGGAATCTCTTGACCACCTGCCGCCCGGCGTTGTTTTTCTCAAAAGCATCATCATCAGCGAACTGAACTATATGCAGATGTTCAGGGAAAAGGGGCACAAACTTGCCTGTCTTGATGAAGAAGGTCTTATTCAAAATAACCTTCCCCATATGGTTTCCGTCCGCGCTACAGCGCAAACGCTGGCCGCGCTTGACTCGTTTCTGCTGTGGGGCACAGTGCAGCGCAATGCTTTCGCGGAAAAATATCCCGACCAGAGCGGCAAGTTTCACGTTGCCGGAAATCCCCGCGCCGATCTATGGGGCAAGGAAAAGTACCGCGCCCTTGAAGAAGAAGCCGTGCAATCCCTCACAAAAGAATATGGCGATTACTTTATCATTCCGACCAGTTTCGGCCAACACAATCATTTCATGGGCAAGGGCGGCGCGCTGAGCATCTATAAAGTCGATAAAATGCTCACGCAGGAATATTACGATTTTCAGGTTGCCTATGGCGCCTATGTAAAAAACATATACAAAGGGTTTATTGATTTGATCGACCCTTTAAGCAGAGAATTTCCGGATATGAATATCATTATCCGCCCCCACCCGTCGGAAAACCGCAAGCCGTGGGATGAGCTCGCGAAGAAATACAAAAACGTTCATGTGGTTTTTTCAGGCAACGTCACGCCGTGGCTTCTTGCCGCCAAAGCCATCATTCACTGCGGCAGCACAACTGCCGTGGAAGGCCATTTGTTAGGGCGGCCTGTCATTTCCTATTGCCGCGGCCACAGCGACCCGACTTATGATCTGGAAGTTCCCGCGCACGCCTCCGTCAACGTGACGAAAGCGGAGGATGTTTTCAAAATCCTTCACGACATTATCGACGGCAAGGATATCAACGCGCACTACCCGGAAATCGCGGAAGGCCATGAATGGCTCAAAGGCTGGATCGACAATATGGATTCCTACGAATCCGCGTACCGGATCATGGATATTCTGGATGGCCTTTCTGTTACGCCTGCATCCTATGATGCCGTGCCGATCCCCGTGGAGGAGCGTTCCAGTTTCAAGGAAGCCATCTGGTCTGCCCTACGCCCGCTTGAATTTATTCCCGTTATCAAGGATATTCTGCCGTTCCGGATCAGTCAGGGGCTGCGCTCGCGCCGCTACGGCAAAAGCAAGACAAAAGACATTGATGCTTCTTTCGCGCAGGATTACCTTTCAGGACTGGCAACTCTTAACGATGGTAAAAATGCGGACATAAAACTTCTGCGAAAAAACCTTGTCGTTATTGAATAAACAAAGCGTTTTTTATAGCCGGATTCATAGAGTAATTTTAATTTAG
>PFTR01000139.1 GCA_002789675.1 Alphaproteobacteria bacterium CG_4_9_14_3_um_filter_47_13
GTAGATCCCTTTCGTTTTAATGTCAGAATTCCACCTTAGCAACATGTCCGATTTTCTGGGACCACCTCTAACATCTTTTCTTCGTGCTATGACTCAACAATCGCCGTTATTGATTAAGAGAGTCTTAACAACACACTGCCGGCCACATAAAACACTATTATTGTTGTGGGTAAGTAGCACTTTTCTCGGAAGCACATTCTTTTTTTTCCATGAAGCCGGAGATCTGCGAAGATATTTTATCAGGATGATTCCCGATTCTGGTTATGCTGGATCTCTCTGGAATTCCTCAATGAATTCAGGCGATGACGGCGTATCAATATTTTTAAATGTGGCTAAACCAGAAAAATAGCGGCAAGACCAAGAAAGGACAGAAAACCGACAACATCTGTAACTGTTGTTAGCAGAACAGTCGATGAGATAGCAGGGTCGCTGCCCATGCGGTGGAGGATAATCGGGATTCCGGCACCGAATAATCCGGCGAAAATCAGGTTGATGACCATGGCCGAGGCGATGACGGCGCCAAGGATACTATTGCCAAACCAGAGTGCCGCAATGATACCCATGATTGTGGCAAAAGCGGTACCGTTTAATGTTCCGACAATCGTTTCTTTCCAGATAATACGCATGGCATTGCTACGCGATAACTCTCGCATGGCAAGGGCGCGGACGGCAACGGTAAGCGCCTGTGTGCCGGCATTGCCACCCATGGAGGCGACAATAGGCATGAGGATGGCCAGTGCCACGACCTGCTCGATTGTAGCGCCAAAAAGTCCGATGACGAAGGAAGCAAGGATGGCTGTTAATAAATTGATAAAAAGCCAGCGAAAGCGTGAAGATGTCGTCAAAAGAACGGCATGGTAAAGATCACCTTTACCAACCCCGCCAAGCTTGAGGATATCTTCCTGTGCTTCTTCATCAATCACGTCCACAACATCGTCGATGGTAATAACCCCGATCAGACGTTCTTCCTCGTCAATTACGGGGGCGGAGGTCAGATTTTCACGGCGGAAAAGCTGCGCGACATGTTCCTGATCCATCGTCGCCGGAATCGGGTGGGTATCTTCCAGAACAAGATGCTCGAGTTTCACCGAGCGCATGGAACGGATGAGACGGTTAAGCGGAATTTCGCCGACAACATGATAGGACGGGGTAATAACAAACACGTCAAAAAACTCTTCTGGAAGATCATTGGTGGCCGCCCGTAGATAATCAATGGTTTTGCCCACTGTCCAGAATTGGGGGATGGCAACAAATTCGCGCTGCATCAAGCGGCCTGCGCTTTCTTCAGGGAAACTTAGCCCTTCCTGCAGCGCCACGCGCAGATTGACCGAAAGTTTGTGAATAATCTCGTGCTGGAACGCGGGCTCAAGATTCTGGATGATGGTAATGGCATCATCGCTGTCAAGTTCGGAAATAATGGCGGCAACTTTATCCGCCGATAAGGCGCTCAGTGAATCACGGCAAAGGCCGGAATCCATTTCTGTGAAAACCTCGGGATTAAAGGCAGGCGCATGATCCTGAATCAGTTTGATACGGTCTTCATCCGTGACCTTTGCTAAAAGCTCGGCAGCATCGGCAGCACCCAGATCAGAAATGGCATGAACCAGTGCATCATCATAGCCGCTATGAAGGGCATCCTCGATATCCAGAATTTCGGCATCCGTCAGACCGTAACCGGATTCATTGAATTCGGTTGTGTCGTCTTTTATATTTTTATCCGGCGCTTCTTTTTCAGGCCGCCTCGTTGTTTCTGCTTCCATATTCGGGTCTTTCTATATACCGAAGGCACGCTGGTAACCTGGCCTGTTTTTACCCTGCGCTTCATCAACCTGAGCGGATACACCCGCCAGCCCCGAAGCATTGAGGATCCCGCGCGATGTACCGGATGGTGTTAAAACATAAGCCGGACGGGAAACGCCCAGTAAAATAGGACCGATAGAAATTCCGCCGCCAAGAACTTTCATCATATTGAATGAAATGTTTGCCGAATCAATACCCGGAAGAATAAATAAATTGGCCTCACCGGATAAAGTGGAATGCGGCATGATCTCTTTACGGAGTTTTTCCGAAAGAGCGGCATCGGCGTGCATCTCGCCATCTATTTCAAGATGGGGGGCGCGGTGGCGTAAATCAGCCAGTGCCGCCCGCATTTTAAAGGCGCTTTCATTGTTATGGGTACCGAAACTGGAATGGGATAACAAGGCAATTTTCGGTTTGATACCAAAACGTTCGATTTCCTCGGCGGCCAATACCGTCATTTCACTAATTTGTGCAATGCTTGGGTTCGGATTGACCTGTGTATCACAAAAGAAATAAGCGCCGTGCGGCAGGATGAGAGCGCTCAGTGCCGCCGCCGTCTCGACGCCGGGCTTTAAGCCGAGAATATCAACAATATCTTTCATGTGATCGTGGAACAGGCCTACCGTGCCGCAAATGACGGCATCGGCTTCCTGCTTATGAACCATCAAGGCACCGATAACAGTTGTCTTTGTCCGGAGAGCCATCCTGGCCATTGCGGGTGTAATGCCACGCCGTTGCATGATCTCGTGATAGCTTGTCCAGTAGTCGCGGTAGCGCGGGTCATCTTCAGGGTCAATCAGTTCAAGATCTTTATCCAGCCGCATGCGCAGACGAAGCTGTTTAATACGGATTTCCACGACTTTCCGGCGGCCAATGACAATCGGTTTTGCAACACCCTCGTCAATGACAGTTTGGATGGCACGCAGCACTTTTTCTTCTTCGCCTTCACAATAGACAATACGCTTGGGATTCAGCATGGCGTGGTCTAAAATCGGACGCATCACCATATTGGTGCGGTATGTATAATTCTGCAGCTTTTCTTTATAGGCGGTCATGTCCGTGACCGGACGTGTTGCCACACCGCTTTCCATGGCAGCTTTGGCCACGGCAAGGGGTAGCTCGTAAATCAGGCGCGGATCAAATGCTTTGGGAATAAGATAGTCAGGACCGAATTCAAGCATTTCCTCGCTGTAGACAGCGGCCACTTCTGCTGTGACTTCCTTGCGTGCCATTTCCGCAATGGCATTAACGCAGGCAAGTTTCATGGCCTCGTTAATTGCCGTTGCGCCAACATCCAGTGCCCCGCGAAAAATATACGGGAAGCATAAAACATTATTCACCTGATTGGTATAATCCGAACGCCCGGTGCAGATAATGGCATCCGGTTTTGCCGCTCTTGCCTCTTCGGGCATGATTTCCGGTGTCGGGTTTGCCAGCGCCATAATCAGCGGGGCTTTTCCCATTTTCTTTATTTCTTCGCCTGTGACAGCATTCGGACCGGAAAGGCCAAGAAAGACATCCGCGCCTTTAATAACTTCGGCAAGGGTACGGCATTTTGTATCAACCGCGTATTGTTCTTTGATCGAATCCATATTCTCGTTCCGGCCTTTATAAACAACGCCATCACGATCGCAGACAATAATATTCTTGCGCGGCAGCCCCAGCGCCACAAGAAGATTAAGACAGGCAATGGCTGCCGCGCCCGCACCACTACAGACAAGCTTGATATCCTTGATTTTATTTTTCGAGTAATATAGCCAGTTGGTCATACACGCGCCAACAATAATGGCCGTGCCGTGCTGGTCATCATGGAACACCGGAATTTTCATCCGTTCTTTTAAACGACGCTCGATTTCAAAGCATTCCGGCGCTTTGATATCTTCAAGATTGATCCCGCCAAAGCTCGGCTCCAGCGCGGCAATAATATCAACAAGTTTATCAACATCTTTCTCGTCAATCTCGATATCAATGGCATCAATATTGGCAAATTTCTTGAATAAAACCGCTTTGCCCTCCATCACGGGTTTGGAAGCCAGCGCCCCGATATCACCAAGCCCCAGAACTGCCGTCCCATTGGAAATAACCGCCACAATATTACCACGTGAGGTATAATCCAGCGCTTTGAGCGGGTCTTTCCGAATTTCCTCGCAAGGCGCGGCAACGCCTGGAGAATAAGCCAGCGCAAGGTCGCGCTGTGTTTCCATGGCTTTCGTCGCCCGAATCTCGATCTTGCCCGGTTTTGGCAAACGATGATATTCAAGCGCGGCATCGTAAAGATTGTCTTTCATGGTGAATGTCCTGTTATCGGATTCGCTATTTTGAACAGGATACTCTGTGTACGGAAGACTGACAACTGCCAACTACAGATCGTAGAGCGGCATTTTTTTATGGTTTGGGAGGCAGAGAGGGAAATGTTTTACGAAGATAGGATACTCCCATGGCCAGAGGGTCTTTCTGGCCAGCCTGCTCCTGCGGAATACGATCCATGTTCAGGATACTGTTCCACCAGCCTTTTAGCTGTTCTTTTGGTGTTAATTCATGCCCTTTATCATCGCGGATCGGCACATCA
>PFTR01000084.1 GCA_002789675.1 Alphaproteobacteria bacterium CG_4_9_14_3_um_filter_47_13
TAATCAGGAGCATAGGATTATGAGTGTTGGCGCGAATACCATCTGGACATCTGCCGAAGCAGAAAAGGCCACAGGAGGAAAATGTCAGGGAGACTGGACAGCAGCCTCTCTTTCAATAGATACGCGCACCTTGCAAAAGGGCGCATTATTTATTGCGCTGGAGGGAGAGCATGGCGATGGTCACGATTATGTTGCCCGGGCTCTTGAAAAAGGCGCTGTGGCTGCGATGGTGTCCCGTGTGCCGGAAGGGGTGTCTGATCCGTCCCGTCTCCTTATGGTTGATGATACAGTGAAAGCTCTTGGTGATCTGGCACAGGCGGCGCGGTATCGTAGCGGTGCAAAAGTCATTGCCGTGACCGGATCCGTTGGCAAGACCGGAACCAAGGAAATGCTGGCGCTGGCATTTGGCGCTCTGGGACAGACCCATGCCAGTAGAGCCTCCTATAATAATCATTGGGGCGTTCCTTATTCTCTGGCGGGAATGCACGCGGGAACTGATACAGGGATTTTCGAGATTGGTATGAATCATATCGGCGAAATCACGCCGCTGTCAAAAATGGTCAGGCCGGATATTGCGATTATTACGACTGTTGCGCCGGTTCATATGGAGCATTTTTCATCTCTGGAAGAAATTGCTGATGCCAAAGCCGAGATTTTTGACGGGATGGGTCACGGGGGTGTTGCCATCCTCAATCGTGACAATGAGTTTTTCCCGCGTCTTAAGGCAAAGGCACAAACGCATGGTATAAAAGTTCTGTCTTTCGGGGAAGCGATGGAAGCCGATGCCAGACTGATGGATTGTCTGGAAGCGGCAAATGGCTCACGGGTGAAGGCAGAAATCCTTGCCGAGGAAATCTCGTTTTTTATTCCCGTCCCGGGGCGTCATATCGTCGGGAACGCGCTGGCGGTTTTACTGGCTGTGAAAGTCGCGGGGGGTGATCTGGGCAAGGCCGCAAAAGCACTGGAGAGTTTTGACGGTGTGTCCGGACGTGGTAAACGCGAATATCTGGATATCGGTGATCCCGATAATCCCCTGATTCTGATTGATGAAAGTTACAATGCGTCTCCCGTGGCAATGAAAGCGGCTTTCAAGGTACTGGCATTGATTGATCCGGGACGTGGCGGGCGGCGGATTGCCGTGCTGGGGGATATGTACGAGCTTGGAAAGCAGGCGGCACAATATCATGCCGATCTGGCTCTGCCTCTTAAAGCCGCAGATGTTCATCTCGTTTATACCTGCGGATCATTAATGAAAAATCTGTATGATCATTTGCCGCAGGATAGACGCGGCGCGCATCGTGATGATAGTGCTGATCTGGCGCAGATTGTTCCGGAGGTGCTGAGTCCCGGTGATGTTGTTATGGTGAAAGGCTCGCGTGGTGGCGGTGATAAACCGCGTATGCAGGTGATCGTCGAAGCCTTACGTGAACTGCCCCGAAAAACAAAATACAAAAAAATATAAGGTGTCTCCATGCTCTATAATTTCCTTGTTCCTTTTGCCGATGATTTTATTATATTTAATCTGTTCCGTTATCTGACTTTTCGGGCAGGGGGCGCGATTATGACGGCGCTGATTATCTGTTTTCTTATCGGGCCGGGGATGATCCGCTGGCTAAAATCCAAACAGACAGGCGGCCAGCCACTGCGCGAGATTGGTCCTGACCATTTAAGCAAAGCCGGAACGCCGACAATGGGCGGTCTTATGATTCTTGTTTCGGCAGGAATTTCCGTTCTGCTCTGGGCAAATCTGGCGAGCCCTTTTGTCTGGATTGTTGTTGGTGTCATTGCCGCTTTTGGATTGATCGGTTTTGCTGATGACTATGCGAAACTGACCAGGCGCTCCCATAACGGCGTGTCTGGAAAGATGCGTTTATTTCTGGAATGCGCGGCGGCGCTGCTGGCGGTTCTGGCCTATTTATATTTTACAAAAGATTCGCAATCCATGGGGCTGGCGATTCCTTTCGTCAAAGGCTATCTGCTGCCGCTCGGATTTCTTTTTATTCCTCTGGCAATTCTGGTGATTGTCGGCGCGTCAAATTCTGTCAATCTGACAGACGGGCTGGATGGACTGGCCATTGTTCCGGTGATGATTGCGGCGGCCTGTTTCGGGATTATCTGCTATCTGGCCGGAAATGCGGTCTATGCGCCTTATCTGGGAATCCATCTTGTGCCGGGCGCCGGAGAGCTTGCCATTATCTGCGGAGCACTGATCGGCGCGGGGATGGGGTTTTTATGGTTTAATGCCCCCCCTGCGGCGGTGTTTATGGGTGACACAGGCTCGCTTTCAATGGGCGCGGCACTGGGCGTGATTGCCGTTATTGTAAAGCATGAGCTTGTTCTGGGAATTATCGGCGGATTGTTCGTGCTGGAAACGGTTTCGGTGATTGTGCAGGTCGCATCCTTTAAACTCACCGGAAAACGCGTTTTCGCCATGGCACCCCTGCACCATCATTTTGAAAAGAAGGGCTGGTCAGAACCAACAATCGTGATTAGATTCTGGATTATTGCGGTGATATTGGCCTTGATCGGGCTGTCGACGTTGAAACTGAGATAAATATTAAAATGATTGATGTAACAAAGTTCGTAGACACATTATATGACCGCCCCATTGCTGTGCTGGGGTTGGGCGTGTCTAATGTTGCGGCAGTGAAGGCGCTGGTGAAGGCGGGGGCAGATGTTGTTGTCTGGGATGATAAAGAAGAAAACAGGGAAAAATCACAAGCGCCTGTCAGGGATCTGGTAAAAGAAGATTTATCAAATTACGCCTGCCTTGTCCTTGCACCGGGGATTTCCCATGACCATCCGGTTGTGGTGAAAGCCAGAGACGCGGAAATTGAAATTCTCTGTGACATTGAAATTCTGGATCGTTGCGACCACGGGCGCAAAACAATCGGCATTACCGGAACAAATGGTAAATCAACGACAACGGCACTGATCGGTCATATCCTGAATGAAAACGGGATCAAGGCCGCCATTGGCGGTAATATCGGCAAGCCTGTTCTGGGGCTGACATTACCGCCAAAAAGCGGCGTGATTGTTATGGAGATGTCTTCTTTTCAATTGGAGCTGTGTCCTGTCTTTTCACCGGACATCGGAATTCTTCTGAATTTAACGCCCGATCATCTGGATCGTCATAAGACAATGGAAAACTATGCGGCAGCAAAAACAAGGATTTTTAGAGGTTCGGGAAAAGCAATTATCGGTCTGGATGATGACGGGTCAAAAAAAATATTCAAGATTGTTGAAAGTGAAGCCGTACGCGAATGCTTTCCAATCAGCACCACAGGAAAACTTAAACAGGGAGTCTATGCCGGGGAGGGTGTCTTGTATGATGCCCTTGAAGGTGAGCCTGTAAAAATCAGTGATTTGACAATTCCGGCATTGCCCGGTGTCCATAATCATCAGAATATTGCAGCAGCTTATACTGCGGCGCGGCTGACGGGACTTGCGCCGGACGCAATTATGCAGGCTATGCAAAGCTTTCCCGGGTTACAGCACAGACAGTTTCTGACACGTACGATCAATGGTGTTGCTTATGTGAATGACAGTAAAGCCACGAATGCGGCGGCAACAGCGCGGGCACTGGCTTCTTATCAGAATATCTACTGGATTGCGGGAGGGCGGCCAAAAGAAGGCGGGCTGGAGGGTCTTGAACCTTACACGGAACATATCCATCATGCCTTTCTGATTGGCGAGGCGATGGATGATTTTGGTCAGTGGCTTGAGAAGCATAATGTTCCGTACCGTTTTTGCGAGACGCTGGATAAAGCCGTTATGGCGGCGCATCATCTGGCACAGGGAGAACGTGGCCAGCCGGGCGGGACAGGCATGGTACTATTATCTCCGGCCTGCGCTTCTTTTGACCAGTTTAAAAATTTCGAGGCGCGTGGTGATATGTTTACAAAATTTGTCATGATGCTGGAGGAAGGCACATGAACAAACTTTTTTCGCGAACAGATCAGTCTCTTCTGGGGCGCTGGTGGTGGACGGTGGATCGCGGGATGCTGGTGGCTTTGCTGGCGTTGATTGTGTTTGGTGTTGTCCTTATTACGGCGGCCAGTCCGCCTGTGGCCGAGCGTATCGGGCTGGGGCAGTATCATTTTATCAAGCGTCATTTTATCCTGCTTGTTCCGGCGCTCCTGATTATGATCGGTACATCGTTTTTAACGCCGCGTAATATCTGGCGTGTGGCAAGTGTTGTTCTGATCGGTGGTATACTGGCGCTTGTTTTTGTATTGTTTGGCGGGACGGAGATCAAGGGGGCGCAGCGCTGGATTCATCTGCCCGGTTTCTCTTTGCAGCCGAGCGAGTTTGTAAAGCCCGCTTTTGCGGTTGTCGCAGCATGGCTCATGGCACGGCAAAAAGAAATTCCGGCGTTTCCCGGCATCAGAATTGCTGCGGGGCTGTTTTTACTGATTATCATGCTTTTGTTGTTGCAGCCCGATCTGGGCATGACATTTGTAACCTGTGTTATCTATGGCACATTGATTTTTATCGCCGGATTTCCGTTATGGATTGTGGCGGCCATGGTGGGAATGGGAGCTGCGGGTTTGATTGCCAGCTATTATATTTTTGATCATGTCCATAGCCGGATTGACCGTTTTTTTGATCCGGCCAGCGGGGATAGCTATCAGGTCGAAAAAGCGCTGGAAGCTTTCCGTCATGGCGGTATTCTGGGGACAGGGCCGGGGCAGGGCACCGTTAAACTGGGTCTGCCCGATGCGCATGCCGATTTTATTTTTGCGGTGGCGGGGGAGGAGCTTGGCTTTATTTTTGTGGCCGCTCTTGTCATGGTATTTTCTTTTATACTCTTGCGTGGTTTGAATCGCATTATGGATCATGATGATATATTCATTGTTTTGGCAGTCGGTGGTATTCTGGCCATGTTCGGGGTGCAGGCGCTGGTTCATATGGGATCGTCCGTTCATCTGCTTCCGGCAAAAGGCATGACGTTGCCCTTTATAAGCTATGGCGGTTCTTCTCTTCTGGCGATAGCATGGGCGATGGGGATGGTGCTGGCATTAACGCGGCGACAGGTGCGCTCTTCCATTGCAAGGGGGAGTGCCCTATCTAAAAGAGCGTATGGAACAGGGAAAATATAAAAGGGACAATATGGGCGAAGATTTCGATAGTAAACTCATTCTTCTCAGTGCCGGTGGTACAGGCGGCCATATGTTTCCAGCGGCAGCGCTGGCGCAGGATCTTGTCTCGCGGGGATATCGGGTGGTGCTTGTCACAGATCCGAGAGGAAAAAAACATACCGCCATTTTCAAAAATGTGCAGGTCTATGTCATTCAGGCAGGGACATCCGGCGCGGGATTCCTTGGAAAAGTGAAGGGTACGGCAGGGCTGGCAACCGGACTGGTGCAGGCCTTCCGGCTCCTGAAAAAAATTCGCCCTGATGTAGTTGTCGGATTTGGTGGTTATCCGTCTGTTCCGGCTGTATTTATGGCGCAGCGTTTTAAGATTCCGACCATTTTGCATGAGCAGAATGCGATTTTAGGCCGCGCCAATGTGTTTTTGGCGCCTAAAGCCGACCGGATTGCACTGTCAATGATGCAGGTGCAGGGGATTGAGGAGGTTGATGCCGTGCGAAGCGTTTTGACTGGAAATCCGGTGCGTGAGGAAATTGCCGCGCTTTATTCAAAACCCTATCCGTCTTTGCAGCCTGACGGGGTCTTGCGGGTTGCGGTACTTGGGGGATCGCTTGGGGCACGTGTTTTTTCCGAAATTCTTCCCGCCACTTTTGTAAAACTTTCTGCGGCACATCGTGCGCGTTTGGATATCATCCAGCAATGCCGCGAGGAGGATCTGGAGCATGTACGCAGTGCTTATGAACAGGCCGGAATTAAAGCGCGTCTGTCTCCGTTTTTTGAGAATGTGCCCGAAATTCTTGCGCAGGCGCATCTGGTGATTGCGCGTGCCGGCGCCAGTACGGTTGCCGAGCTTACAACAGCCGGACGGCCTGCTATTTTTGTGCCTTATCCGCACCATAAAGACCAGCAGCAAAAAGTAAATGCCGAAACTGTTGCTGATGCAGGCGGGGCGTGGGTGATGACACAGGAAGGGTTTACCATTGAAGCGCTGCGGACAAGGATTGAAATCCTGCTACAGAATCCTGAAATTCTGTTTCGGGCGGCGGAAGCGTCTCGAAGTTGCGCGAAACCTGATGCTGCACGGCGGCTGGGGAATCTCGTTACCGCCATAGCGTCCGGGTGGGACAAAAATGCCGTGCAATCCTTTGATCTGACACAGGGGCGCGAGGGGTAGGAAAGAGAAAATCTATATTTCCTGCCCGAGCGGACGATCAAGAATTTCTTTGATACAATCATCAATACTGACTTCTTCAGTCACGCATTTATGGACGATTTCCGCTATCATCATGTCTACGGCATGTTTTTTAGCGATTGTTTTAATGGCAGCGGCTGTATGAATGCCTTCGGTGACCGCTTTTCCCTTACGCTCCTCCATGATCTGGTTCATGGTTTTTCCCTGCCCGAGCAAGACCCCAAGCGAGTAATTCCGTGATTGCATCGACGTGCAGGTGAGCATCAGATCGCCAACGCCGCACATCCCCATTAATGTTTTCTTACGGGCACCCATGGCCGAGGCGAGGCGCCCCATCTCGGCAAGACCGCGTGTCATAAGAGCGGCACGGGCGCTTTCTCCCAGATTGCGCCCCATGACAATGCCGCAGGCAATAGCAATAACATTTTTAACGGCGCCGCCAATCTGGGTTCCGATAACATCATCTGTAATATAGGGTCGTAAGTGTTTGCTGGCCAGACCATCCCGGATTTCCTGCGCAACATCCTTGTCTTTGGCCGCAATGGTGACGGCGCTGGGAAGGCCGCGTACAACTTCACTTGCAAAGGTAGGGCCGGTTAAAATTGCAATGGTGGCATTGGGAACTTCTTCCTCTGCTACTTGTGACATTAAAAGCCCGGTGTTTATCTCGATTCCTTTGGAACACAAGACAACAGGTTTTCCTTCGGCAATATCACCTTTAAGAGATTCAAGCGTACTGCGTATATATTGCGCAGGGGTTACGATTAGTATCGTATCGCAATCAGCTGTCTCAGCCAGACTATTCGTGGCTTTAATACGTTGATTAAGTTGAATTCCCGGCATGAATAAAGGATTTTCATGTCTGGTGTTGATGGCTTCGACCGCGTCTGGTTCCCGCGCCCAGATTGCAACGTCTAGTCCGCCATTGGCAAGACATTGCGCGAGCGCTGTTCCCCAGGCGCCTGCACCGATAATGCCGATTTTTTGCATCAAGAAACCTCTATGTTGTTTCAACCTGCTTTTGGTATCCCGCTTCCGGATCAAGCGGCCATCGCGGCTTTGCCGCAATATCAAGTTTGTCTGTCATGCCTCTGCCCAGGCGCTCTACCCCCGCCCAGGCAATCATCGCGGCATTATCAGAGCATAGTTTCGCCGGAGGTGCAATAAAGGACATATGGTGACGTGCCGTCAAGTCTTTTAATGCCGTGCGAAGGGCATTATTCGCTGCGACACCGCCTGCAATCACAAAAGCGGGGGTTTGACTTTCATTATTTCCAAGGAATTGTATAATGGCATTTTCGCAACGATCTACAAGTGTTTCACAGACGGCGTTCTCGAATGAGCAGGCCAGTGCCGCCACATCATTCATCAATAAAGTGCCGGGGGGAGGTCTGTCTATATGAAGGCGTACAGCCGTTTTAAGACCGGAGAAAGAAAAGTCACAGCCTGTCCGCCCTTTCATCGGGCGGGGCAAAGGAAACTGTTCACGGGCGGCTGCCGGGGTAAGGCACTGCCGTGCCGCTTTTTCAAGGTGAGGGCCGCCCGGATAGGGTAACCCCATCAGTTTGGCCGATTTATCAAAACATTCACCAAGGGCATCATCAATTGTCGTTCCCAGAAGACGGTAATGCCCGACATCATGGACAATCAGAATTTGCGTGTGGCCGCCGGAGACAAGCAGTAAAAGATAGGGAAATGCGACTTTATCGGTTAAGCGGGGGGTTAAAGCGTGAGCCTCAAGATGATTGACTCCGATAAAAGGCAGGTTGCAGGCTGCTGCAATTGCTTTGCCGGTCATCATCCCGATCATGACTCCGCCAATAAGGCCGGGACCGCAGGTTGCGGCAATGCCATCAAGACCGGATAGCGCCACTCCCGCATCTTCAAGGGCGGCCTCAACCAGTTTATGAATATTTTCAAGATGGGCTCTGGCTGCAATTTCCGGCACAACGCCGCCAAAAACCCTGTGTTCGTCAAGCTGGCTCAGAACCAGATTTGATAAAATTGTGCCATTGTCCTCTACAATGGCCGCTGCTGTCTCGTCACAGGATGTTTCAATACCCAGTATTCTCATCAGTTTTCTCTGTCTTTCATTCGTCGCGGCAAGAGCTTGCAGGAACTCCTTTTTTTATGTAGAATAATAACTGGTCATTCGTCAAATTTTATCAATAATTAGTACTTTGTTAATCAAAAAGTAACTATTCCAAGTGTACATTATTAATATAGCTCTGAAAATTATGCAATTTGCGTAAAATGCGTTTTTGTAAAGACGTCAGAAAGCTGTATAGGAGCTGGAATTGATTCGTATAGGTATGTAATGGATATTCGCCCTGTTTATAAAAAACTGTCTGCCTTTTTACTGCCATTGGCAGCAGGACAGCTATTTTTTAGTGGCAGGGCATTTGCAGGAAGTTATACGATTGGTGAGGTTGTTAATAATTTTATTTTAGGAACCCAGAACAGCCAGCCGATTTTTCCTGCGCTCTGTTATTTATTTGGTCTCTTTATCGGGGTCTGGGCGATTGCCAAACTTTACGAGCATGTCCAGAATCCGCAGCAGGTGCCAATCTGGGAGTTTATAAAGAAAACACTTGTTGCCGGCTGTCTGTTTGGATTGCCGATTATTGTAGAGGTTGTCCATAACACATTTATGGTGAATGCGAATAGTTCCGATAAGGGTCTTGTTGTTGATGGCTGGGCCGGCGCGACAACAGGTGGCGGGCTTGATAAAATGGTTGTCGCTCTGATGAATGATAGTTATAAGCCTGTCGGTAATATGCTGATGATGTTTTGTTATTTTGCCGGCATCGTTCTGGTGATTATCGGCATTATGCGCCTGATGAAATCCGCGCAGGAAGGTCCGCGTGGTCCGGGAGGGTTCGGAACGATTATGACATTTCTTGTTGCGGGTATTTTACTCTCCGCTGATGAAATGATGGCGGTTTTCTCAAGAACCCTGTTTACAACAAGTGATGTGGATGTGACTGCCAATCTCACATTCAGTGCGGGTTTGACAGCCGTTGAAAATGATCATGTTATGGCTGTGATTAGTGCGGTTTTGGCGTTCGTCATGATTTTAGGATGGATCAGCTTTATTCGTGGCTGGTTCATTATAAGGGAGGTTGCCGAAGGTAGCCAACAAGCTTCTCTTATGGCTGGCATGACGCACTTGTTTGGTGGGGCTTTGGCCATAAATCTTGGCCCGGTTCTGAATGCTGCCCAGGAGACTTTCGGATTGGCGGCAATTGGTGTAAACTTTAGCTAACGAATGAACGAAACGAACGACTAACGAACGAACGAAACTAACGAACGAACGAAACTAACGAACGACTAACTAACGAACGACTAACTAACGAACGACGAATGAACTTAACTTTTTAGAGGAGGATCTTGATATGTTTAAACGATTGAATAAAGGCTCGATGAAAATGGGAGCAGCGCTGATGGCAGGTGTCTTCATGGCATCCCAGCCAGCACACGCGACCACGACGACGAGCGCGAACAACTTCGGTAGTATTGCCAGTAATATTACAACATCTGTTTCCCAGGTTCCGGGTTTGCTGTCCGCGATAGCGTATTTGTTCGGTGTTCTTATCGGTGTTCTTGGTATTATGAAGATCAAGGATCACGTTGAGAACCCGGGACAGACTCCGCTGAAAGACGGCGCGATTCGTCTGGCAGTCGGCGGCGGTCTTTTTTCCTTGCCAATTATTTACGAAGCGATGAAAATGACTGTCCAGCCTAGTACGGCCGGGACCGTTGAATCTGCTTTGCTTAGTCAGGTTAAGTTTGGCATTAAATAATCCTGATTAAGAGGGTAAATGCGTAATCTTACGATCATTCCGGGTATTGCGCGCTCTGCGCGCAGTGCCCGGACTTCGTCTTCTGCAGAATCCGGACAGAAACTGACACCGGAACTCAGGCAGAAGATTTTTGAACGTGACGGGCATAGCTGCCAGTGTTGCGGGTTCAGGTCTGTCAAGTATCAGGATGTTTATTTCCGCAATGGTATTGTCTCTGATCCGAGACCTGATAATATGGCGACCTTGTGCATATTTTGCCACCAGTGCTTCCATCTGGATTCTGTCAGTGAAATGCGTTCCGGTGTTCTGATCTGGTTGCCGGAAATAGAGCAAACGGATTTGCATCATATTGCCCGTGCTGTTTATGTTGCACGTATCTCTCAGGGACCGATTGCCGATGCGGCAAGGCGTTCGCTTGAAGTTTTGATGCATCGGCGCGAAGAGGCGCGCCGGAGGCTGGGGACAGATGACCCTTTTATTCTGGCAACGGTTTTACGTGATTACATCACCCAGAAAAGCTATGAATCCCGAAAAGTCAAGCTGGAGGGGCTAAAGCTGTTTCCTCTGGATCGTCGTATTATCAAGGAATCTGATCTTGAGTTTAACCAGTTTCCACAAATTCTGGCCTATTGGCGCTCCAAGGATGGCCCCTTCGGGGGGAAGGTTCCCAAGGACTGGATTAATCTATATAAGGAAATCAGGAGAGACGCTGCCTGATATGATGTCCCATGATGCATTTTTCTTGTAAAAAATGAAATAAAATACAGAAAAATAATAAACGGGACTATGTCTGTTGTCGTTTAGGCTATATATTATTTAATAGTGGCATTCTGCCTGATTCTGTATTTCTGGATAAAAATATTTTATGAACTGGTTCTATAAATTCATCGTTCCGTTTCAAACCTTTCTTCGGCAGTCGATGGAAAGCTTTATTCTGCTGGAAACATCAGATGATGAATATACACTGGCTGGAAAAGACGGATCGCTGATAACTTATCTGAAGGTTGATGGCAGTAAACAGGTTATCGGGGATCAGGAATATCAGCATCTCGTTGAGGGCGCGACAATCAAGATTGGCGCCCGTTTTGACCGTCGTGGTCATGCCTTGCAGGTTTATTTTTCCCGCGATCCGACCCGCGTTCTTCCTTATTTGAAAAAAATGGTCTCTCCTAGTAGAAAAGCTGCGGAAAATGCAGGATTTGATCTGGATGATCTGTTTGCGGAGCGTGTAAATCATCTCTCGAAATTCGTGACTTATGAAGAATGTTATTTTGTACTCTGGACCAGGCCAAGTATTCTTACAAAAAACGAGATACGGCGTGCGGCAAAGGATTCAAAAAATATCAAATGGCTGAATGCAGGTTATGCCCAGTATCCTCTTGCCGCGCTGGATGCTCTGCGTTCGCGGCATAAAAGCTATTCATCGGCTGTGGTTTCTGCACTGGATGAATTGGGAATTAAATCGTCCAAAATGGAAGTTCATGAGGCTTTGAGCGCCGTCAGAAGCAATCTCTACCCCGGTAAAGCCCATGAAGGCTGGCGTGCCTGTCTTCCGGGAGATTCTATTGCACCACGCGCTCCTCAAAGCAATAAAGATATGTCGAACATTATGTGGCCGCCTTTATCACAGCAGATTTCTTCGGGGGATGCCCGTGTTATTGACAGAAGCATTTGTCAGATCGGTGATTTATACTGGGCTGGTATTGATATGGTTCTGGGTCCTATGGATGCCATGCCTTTTTCACAATTGCTCAATCGTCTGTTCGAGGCGGATATTCCCTGGCGCATTTCATTTCTGATGGAGGGCGGCGGTGCCTCTTCTACGGCATTCCGTGCTTTTGCCTCTACCATTCTTGGCGTTACAAACTCCCTGAACAAACAGATAAAATTCTCGCTTGAGGCACTGGAAATGCTGTCACGGCGGGAGCCGATTATCAAGCTGCGTATTTCGCTTGCGACATGGACATCCGATATCAAGGATGTTGATAGTATCAATAATCAATTATCGATTCTGATTCAGGCCATGGAAAGCTGGGGATACTGTCAGGTCAGCGAGTTTTCGGGTGACCCGATCGATTGCGTAATGTCTTCGGCCATGGGAATACATTGTTCAGGAACTGCGCCATCTGCTGTTGCCCCGATGTTTGAAATCATGAAACTGATTCCATGGCAGCGCCCCTCCAGTCCTTTTGATACGGGTGCTATTCTGTTAAGGACGCCGGATGGGAAGCTCTGGCCGTACCAGACGGGAAGCAGTGTCACCACAACATGGTTTGATCTCGTATTTGCGCAGCCGGGTGCTGGTAAATCGGTGCTGTTAAATACGTTGAATCTGGGGACGTGTTTGTCTCCGGGGATCAGTAAATTACCTTACGTGGCTGTTATTGATATTGGTTCTTCTTCATCGGGAATGATTTCTCTGGTGAAAGAGGCCTTGCCACAAAACCGTCAGCATGAAGCCGCTTATTTCAGGCTGCAAATGGCGCACAAATTTGCGGTGAATGCCTTTGATACCCAGCTTGGATGCCGCTATCCGTTGATTGATGAAAGAAGTTATCTGGTTGAGCTGGTCACCTTGCTGTGTACGCCCCCGGGGCATGAAAAACCCTATGACGGCATTCAGCAGCTTGCCGGTTTGTGCGTGGATGAAATGTACCGCTGGCGTGATGATGTCGCCGCCAATGCTGAACCGCGCCCTTATTTGCCGCGCCTTGATCCGGAAGTTGATGAGGCATTGCAGAAATATAATGTGCATTTGCCATCCGATCCCTATTGGTGGGATGTTGTCGATAAAATGTATGATCTGGGTGAGCATCATATCGCAACTCTGGCACAAAGACATGCCGTTCCCACGATTAGCGACTCAATAACCGCCTCGCGCAGACCGCAGATCCGAACGCTTCTCGAGGAAACCTCCATCGGGTTCAGTGCGGAAACAGTGATTAATGCCTTCGAGCGTATGATTACATCGGCCATTCGCGAGTTTCCAATTCTGGCATCTGTTACACAGTTTGATATTAGCGACAGCCGTGTGGTTGCCCTTGATCTTATGGATGTGGCGCCGCAGGGTGACGAGGTGGCAGACCGCCAGACGGCCATCATGTATATGCTGGCGCGGCATGTTCTTGTCCGTAGCTGGTGGGTGGGGCCTGAATCTCTCCAGTTTATGCCGGAAAAATACCGTGACTATCATGAAGCGCGGATTCAGGATGTTCAGGAAACGCCCAAACGTCTTTGCTATGACGAGTTCCACCGGACAAGCAAGTCCAGTTCTGTCCGGAACCAGCTGATTCGGGATGTTCGTGAAGGCCGGAAACGCGGCGTACAGATTTTGCTTGCCTCCCAGCTTCTGGATGACTTTGATCAGGATATGATTGATCTGGCGACCGGGGTCTGGGTTCTGGGGTCTGCTATTTCTGAAAGTGCTGTCGAGAATGTTCGGGCGCGTTTTGGTCTGTCGGAGACAGCGCGCGAGATTATCCGTTATAAATTAACAGGGCCCAAGTCCCACGGCGCTCCGGCGCTTCTCGTTCTGGGAACGACCGAGGGACGTTATGAGCAGTTTCTTTATAACACGCTGGGCCCGATTGAGCTTTGGGCGTTATCCACCTCTCATGAAGATGTTGCCATCCGTAATCGCCTTTATAGTAAACTGGGAGCTGGCGTTGCCCGGAAGATTTTGGCAACGGCTTTTCCCGGTGGCAGCGCACGGAGCGATATTAAACGCCGGGTGATGATGAAAAGCGAATCAGAAAAAGAATCCCGCACCGCTTTGACGAGTGCTGTTATTGAAGAAATTGTTGCAGAGCTTGTCAGAAAGGCCGAAATTGCTGCAGAAGAAAAGGAACTGCAGAAATTTAGAAATGTGGCTATGTAGAGTGTAAGAATGGCCAGCAAAAAAAATGACAGAAAAGATAAAGATCAAACGGTAAAAGAAGACTTGAAAAAAAAGTCTCCTGCTCAAAGCGCCATGGAGAAAAAGAAGAAAAAAATTAAAAAAATAAAACGTGTGGCTGCGGGTGTTGTGCTGTTTCTCCTTTTCATTATCTGGTTCGGGATGCAGCCTTTAAAGGCAGGGAAGGGATATGGCATTTGCAGAACTTATGTAGAGCTGAATATCCGGTATCCGACAACATATAAAGTGCTTCAGTATGATGAATTTGGTTCTTCAATCCGTCTTTTCTATACTTATAAAGACGAATTCGGCGGAACGCGTTCTGATATGATAGAATGTATTCTGAAAGCGGATCCGGTTAATGGTTATGTGGCGGAGAGTATAAGTATTAATCGTAAGCCAATTGATTCTGAAAAGCTTGCCTATTTCAATCGTACAATCCCCGGAATTCTGGCGCAGAATCCCGATCTTGTTATTCCATCTCCTGTCGATAAAGATGATTTTCTTGCGCTCAGGCGTGAATGACTATTATCGTCAGACTGGTTCCCTGTTTGTTCGAGACTGTCTATGCCGTAAGAATGCGGGGAATTTTAAATGTGATATTCTCATCTGTTAAAGATGTCTCTCTGACAGTCACCGTAAAACGTTCCTGGAAGGCATCAATAACTTCCTTAACCAGAATTTCAGGCGCAGATGCGCCAGCCGTTAATCCCAGTGTCCGGATATCTTGAAGCTGTGGCCAGTCAATATCTGTGGCGCGCTGGACAAGAAAGGTTTTCCGGCAGCCATAGACTTTGCCAACTTCCACCAGACGGTTGGAGTTTGAAGAGTTTGGCGCTCCAATGACAACTAGCGCCTCGACACTTTCTGCTATTTTTTTGACGGCGGCCTGGCGGTTGGTGGTAGCGTAACAGATATCCTCTTTATGTGGCCCCTCGATAGAAGGAAAGCGTGTATAAAGCGCCCGGGTAATTGTGGCTGTATCATCAACGGAAAGGGTGGTTTGCGTACAGAAGGCAAGATTCTCCGGATTGCTAATGACCAGAGAATCCACGTCCCCCACTGTTTCTACCAGTATCACAGCCCCTTCCGGCAACTGCCCCATTGTACCGATGACCTCCGGATGACCGACATGGCCAATCAAAATAATCTGTCTGCCATTTTTGAAATGGCGTTCGGCTTCGCGGTGGACTTTACTGACCAGCGGGCAGGTTGCATCTATAAAAAACATTTGCCGCTGCTGTGCCTGTTCCGGTACGGATCTGGCCACGCCGTGCGCCGAGAAAATAACCGGCTGGCCATCATCCGGAATTTCATCCAGCTCTTCGACAAAGACAGCTCCTTTATCACGAAGGGCATCCACAACAAAGCGGTTATGAACAATTTCATGCCGGACATAAACCGGCGCGCCATATTTCTCCAGCGCTTTTTCAACGATTTGAATGGCGCGGTCAACGCCGGCACAAAAACCGCGTGGTCTGGCCAGCAAGATTGTTAAAGGTTTTTTATCCATAGCCTTTATATAGTTGGGTCTTGCCTAAATGGTCAAGCTCTCGTAAGCTTCTCGTCGTTATTTCCTTATATCAAGACAGAGGTTTTTCGATGATCGGTTTCAGAAATATAGCCCTGACGGCGGCTTTGATTATGACAGCAACGATATTCAGCGGCTGCGAATCGGTCGATACCGCCATGCAGGATCTAAAACAGAATATTGCAGCGCTGGATTTGTCTGCTCCTGAAGTGACTCCTGCGAATGAAGGGTCTTTCGATGCCAATGACGAGCAGTATAATGGCAGCACAGCGGCAGAATCCATGACGGCACAGGAAATCAGGAGGCGTAAGCCTGACGGGAGGATGGATCGGACAGGATATGCGGCTGCCAATCGTGTTCGCCCTTTGAATGCCAATGAAAAATGCCCACAAGTCACAATTATTAATGAGCTGGCAGCGTTGCATCAGTTTACAAATCCGGCAAAGCCGAGTCCTGCGGGAAGTATCTCCTCGATTATGATGAGTCATCTGGATACAAATTGTACCTATAACCGGAATAATGTTGTGGTAGAGCTTAACCTGACTTTTGAAGGGACTCTCGGTGCGCGGGCAAAAGTCTGGAATACGGATCGTGCGAGTTTTGCCTATCCCTATTTTCTGGCCATCACAACACCGTCCGGTACTATTGCGGCCAAGGAGATTTTTGCGATTGCATTTTCTTATGACAAGAATCAGGATACAGTTTCCCGTACTGAAAGAATCCGGCAGATTATTCCTCTGAACGGAGATTATAGTGCCCGGAATTCTATTTTGATCGGCTTCCAGCTGACCGGGGAAGAGCTTGCCTATAACAGATCCCTAAAAGATGTGATGGTTGTTCCATCGCAGGCGGCTGAAAAAACTGTGGCCAAAAAGCAGCCTGTTGCCCTGAAAAAGCCGGTTCCGGCAGCGCCTGCACATAAACCGGAAAGAGTGGTGGCTCCTCCTGTGCCTGTTGAACCCGAGCCCGTTGCCGTTATAGAAGAGGTCAGGGAAGAAGAAACGTCTCTCGTGGTCGAAGAGGAATCAGAGCAGGTTGTGACTGGCGAAGAATCTATTCTCGGGGAAGAGGAAAGTGTCCCTGTTGCCGAAGAGGAAGTGATAGAGGTCGCGCCTGTCCTGCAGCAGGAGGAGGAAGCACCAGCGGTCACGGATATCACAGCAGAGGATTAGCCGGTTTATGTCTGCCGTTTTTTCAGGCCAAGCCGTATGTCCCTGATTATGTTGGAAAGAGATCGCCGGAATCTGTAAAAAGCGATTTGCGGTCTGGAGACAAGCGAACAGGTTTTACCGCGTTTGTTCAGAACATCCCGCGTTTCCATGATTCCGAAATAGACATGATACGGGGATGTTCCGGGCATATAGTCGGTATGGCGGCTGAGATCGCATCCGAGCCATTCTGTCCAGAATCCGCGCTCCTCCATATAATGGTCACGGAAAACGGTCACCATCTTTTTAATCCGGTTTTTGACGGCTTTTTTATTGACGCCACTATCCAGCATCAGCGCGTTGGCCTTGAGAGCCTCGGAGAGCGGCCAGAGCCGTTTGGTATCGCAAATGATAGCGCCCGATAATTCAAGTTCATCATAAATACCGCCATATTTGGGATCCCAGCCTTTCGTGCTTGCCCATTCCAGCATCGGCTTGCACAGATCATCATAGCGCGTATTATTACCGCTGGTTCCGGCATGTTTTTTCAGAAGCCAGATCCATTCGCAGTAATGCCCCGGTTCGGTAATAATTTTTCCGTCCTTTGCCATCGGTTTTAAATCATCCGTGAAATATTCACTGAGAAGATTGTTTTCCGCATCATAGAAATAGTTCCGGAACAGATCGACAATTTCATCGGCCATTTTCATGTAGGATAAATCATGGAAGATCTGCACGGCGAAAAGGCAGGCCTCAAGCAGATGCATATGGCTTTCATGGCGGCGTGGCTGGTCACGTTTTTTTAAAGTGTTGTCCAGCCTTTCTACGAAGCCGGAAAGACCCGCCATGCGAAATCGGGAATCAATGAAATCCAGCGTTTTACGGGCGTAGACACGGGCGCGCTCATCACCGCTGGCCTGAAAATAATGCGCCATGGCAAAGATTGCAAAGGACAGTGTGTAAAGGTCGTAATCGGTATCCAGAGGGTGTCCGTCATCATCACAACTAAAAATCCAGCCGCCCGTTTCCGCAATGTTATAAGTGCGCACTATAAATTCAAAATGATCTGCAAGACCGGGAAAATCACGTTGTGTCCCTTGTACGAGAGCATGACTATAGACAGAAAGCTGGCGGCACTGGGTTACAAGCCGCCGTTGTCCCGTCAGAACCGGTTTGAAACTATGGCCAAGCCGCTCATAAAATCCGCCTGTCCCGGGAACGGAAAAAGCCTCGTACCATTTGGGAACCCAGCGCTGTAACAGCCTGTGAGACAATGTTTCAATCGTTGTATGGGTTCCGTGTGCCATGGTTCTATTTAACCACAGAGCGTCCCCGTTTTACAGGGTTTTCATACTTGTGTGGCATCATTTATTTGTTAATGTTTCTGGCAGGGATACAATTTTTAGTCATAATTTTCTTGCATAAACAATGTTAATTTTGTAAAAGTTGTATATTACGAAAAACCATAGGGACGTTTAGAAAATGTTAGAAAATAAAACAGTTTTAACTGGAATTAAGCCAACTGGTTCCCCGCACTTGGGAAATCTGGTGGGTGCTATTAAACCGGTTATTGATTTATCAAATAAGTCAAAACATTCCTATGTCTTTATAGCTGATCTTCATGCTTTAAATGGCCTTAAAGATTGTAATGAGATCCAGAAAAATACTTATGAGAGAGGTGGTC
>PFTR01000077.1:0-12385 GCA_002789675.1 Alphaproteobacteria bacterium CG_4_9_14_3_um_filter_47_13
AAGGGCAAAACCGTTCGTGTTCAGAGTACCGCTCGAAACGAACAGCTGAACATCCTCGACAATCCCGCCAAGATTAAATGTGCCACCATTACCATCAGCACCAAACGTTACAGCACCTGCAGCATTACCATGGATAGCACCGTCAACAGAACCGCCGCTATTAATCAGCACTGTACTGCCTGTTGCATCCAGACCTGAGTCATTCGCATCATCAACACCTGTGATTGCAGCACTCAATGTCAATGTATTGGCACCCACGGCGATCGTTTCAAGACCGGACATTGCTGCCGTTATCGCCACGTCTCCGCCGATATTCAATGTATCCGCGCCACCGCCAAAATTCACAGTTCCCGTCAAAGAACCTTCTGTATAGTTCAGAATATCAGAACCGCTGGCAAAGTTAATTGTTGAACTGAGTGTGGCATTCGCATTATTCAGCGTAATTGTCTGGATATTATCATCACCTGTAATCGTGCCGGAAATCGTATCGACCGATGTCCCGGTAATAGAGAAGACAGAATCACTGCCCATCGTTACAGCCGCGCTGGCAAGACCACCATTATTCAAAGTAAGATTAGAGCCCTGATTCAAAGCTACCGTTTCAAATCCCGTGACATCAGAGTTAAATGTTACTGTTGCCGAGTTAAAGATCAGGCTATCCGTGCCACTACCGCCATCAATTGTTGCCGCAGTGATTGAGCCACCTGTCGAGTTAAAGGTCACAGTATCCGTACCCGCACCCATTCCGAATGTACCCGCACCAACATTGACAGAACCACTACTGTTAAAGGTAACGGAGTCATCACCCGTCCCCATGTCAAAGCTCGTCCCCTCGACAACACCAGCTTCACCAGCTACGGCAAGAGCAATAGAAGAGTTAAAGGTCAGAGTATCGTTTCCTGTACCAAAATCAACAATGCCCGCCGACTGAATACGACCCGAATTAAAAGTTACAGTATCATTTCCAGCGCCCATTTCAAAAGTGTTCACCAGAATGTTACCGTTACCAGACGTGAAGTTGATCACATCATTGCCATCAGCCAGGTTAAAGGCACTTGCATAAATAAAGTTCTCTGTTGCCCCCTGCGCATTGGCAGAAGCCGCGCTGGCAAAATTAATTGTTTCGACACCAGAGCTTCCTGTGAAGGCCATGCTCATTGGCGTCGCATCAGGGCCACTCACCGTCGCACCACCACTGATGAAATTCAATGTCCCGCCATTCATGGCAAAAATGCCACCGGAAGACAATTCAATTGCGTTTGCCGAAAGATACCAGATATCTCCCGATCCGATTGTCAGGCCACCAATTTCATTGGCACCGCCGACACCGATATCTGCCGACTGGTAAACAATCGTTCCATTACCACCTGTTGCCAGAGTACCGTCCCCCGTTGCAATGCCTGTGATTGTATCATTAATATTAATAGTATTCCCAGCAGAGCTAAAAACGACATCAACCCCTGTTGCCAGCGTAATTGCACCCTCGGTATCACTTGATGAAAAAGTACAGTCCGCTGCAAAAGCGCCGCTCGTGGCGCACTGTGCCAGCGCTTCACCGGAAGACACCATTGTCCCCATCGCAACAATCGCCGTACCGGCCAACAAAACTTTCTTAAGATTGATCTTCATAGCTCTTCTCTCCTTAAAACCAAAACAAAACATTAGAAACAACAAAACACGCGGCACTTTCCTGAAGGCCCCGTGAACAAAAATCCGGAATTTTTCTATTTTTGCGCATAGAATTTTCTTTGACAGATTAAAAAATGCAGACAGAACGCGAATCCTGTATGCCCTCAACTTTTACCAGTAGTTGCACTTATAGCCAAGAGCTAAAAAGAGTAATCTACAAAAATAATATGTGTGTGATATTTTTACATCAGTCTTGCGTGGATACATCGTAGAGTTTCATAGCAGAAGCTGAATTCCTGCTTTTTTAGCGAAGTCAGATCGTTACCCCCGGACGCAATGGAGAAAATGGTTGCTTCTCCTTCAAATTTTCATTTGCATCGCCGGATACAGGATCATTGCGTTCCGGTACAGATTCCTGCACCACCATTGTTTGCTTTGTCTGCAGCTTCTCCCATGCTTTTTCAAGTTTTTCTGCAAGCTCCGGATTTGTATTATCCAGCTTGCCGCCGCTCGCAGCCCAGTTTCTTACTTTTAATCCGGCCAGCTCGGTAGCTTTATTCATCGCTTGCAGCACCTCTTTATTCTCATGATAATTAAAGACGCCATTTTCTGCACCGGGCAATGCTCTGGACAAAAGCGCGCTTTCAAGAAGCCCCTCCAGCCCTATATCTGTTGTGAGGATTTCCTCGTCCGTCAAACCCGCCAGCCGCACACCGTCACCACTCACTTCCATTCCGTATTCATGGGTATGCGATGGGCGGACAAGAGAGCCGCCATTGTCTGTTGTAAATTCGACAATCCTGAATTGCTCCAGATAAGATTTGAGAGTTTCACCAAACTGCCCCCACTCAATCCCCAGAAGATTGGAAAAAAGCGTCGGAAACCAGAGATCCCCTTCATCCTGTAACATTTCTTTTTCTTTATTAATATCAGGAGTTCCCTGAACCAGTGAAACGCCGCGTGGCTCACTTACAGTTTTATAGTTCATCACGGCTCCTCCGGTTTCCTGCCCCCTCATTATAAAGAAAAAAGGTTAATAAAATATATTTTGCTGGCTTTTAGGCCTCCATGATTCTATTGTAAGGTATCCCTGACAGCTTATAACGAGCGTCAACCATTAGCCCCGGGATAAAGGGCTGACGGAACAAAGAATTTTATTTTAAGGAGAAACAACATCATGGCAAAAGAAAAAATGGAAGCCGCCGGCCTGCTCATGCCCAAGGCAACCTCTATATGGCTTGTTGAAAACACAGCGCTGACATTCGAGCAAATCGGTGATTTTACCGGATTACATCCGATTGAAGTACAAGCCCTGGCCGATGAGGATATCGGACGCGGCATTGTGGGACGTAACCCTGTTGAACATGGGGAAGTGACACAGGAAGAGCTGGATACCGCGCAAAGTAATGAAAACTACTTTATGAAACACGCCAAACGCCGGGATCTGCCGACTGTAAAACTTCGGGCAAAAGGTCCCAAATACACACCTGTTTCCAAACGCGGTGATAAACCGGATGCCATTTCTTATCTGCTCAAGCATAATCCGGAGATTTCCGAAGCGCAAATCTGTAAACTTGTTGGCACAACCAAGCCAACAATTGCCAGCGTCCGTGACCGTACTCATCCTAATATGCCAAATCTGCGGCCACGTAGCCCTGTTGATCTCGGGCTTTGCACCTATGCCGAGCTTGAAGCCGCTTCCCGCAAAGGACTGAAAGCGCAAGGAAAAACAGAAGAAGAAATTCAGGCACATAAGGACAAACTTCTTGGGCTTACAGAAAAGGAGACCCCTGCTCACAGCAGCCAGAGTGCTGATAACAATACTATGGCCGGTTTTGATTTTTCCAATTTTCTATCGAAGCCTGCGAAGAAAGATGATGATGAAACCAATCTGGATGACGTCTTCCGCAAGCGTCAGTAATATCTTCTGATTCCTGAAAATAAAACGCGGCCTGTGAAAGCCGCGTTTTTTTATACTTTTGTAAAATCCGTTACGTTTCTTTTTCCGTAATCTGCTCCTTTAATTTTAATTTTTTAAGTTTAAGCCGCCTCAATGTCTCCCCGCTTCCGGCCGGGCGCTTTTGCTCTTCATAAATTTTTGCTTCCAGAGATGCGTGTCTGGCACGAAGAGCTTCAAGATGTCCGGTATGAGTAGAAGAAAAGGATTTCTGAGGTTGCTGCATTATATGTCCCCTTAAATGATCGTTGATACGTTGATAATGAGCAATAGGCTGCCAAGCAGAATATTACCCATAAGTATCATCCTCCCATGATTCGGCTTAAAATTTTCTTAATATTTAAAAGAGCAAAAAAAACAGCCGCCAAATTATGGCGGCTGAAGTGATTTAGCGTGTGAGGAGGAATAGCACATTCCATAATTAAACTATAACCTTAAGTTGGTTAAATTCCCCTGAATTATATATAAAATACAATATAGAAGCCCCCATAATGCCTAAACATCAAATACAACCCCCTGTGCGAGCGGCAGGGATGTCGTATAATTAACAGTCTGTGTCTGGCGCCGCATGTAGGCTTTCCATGAGTCAGAGCCACTTTCACGCCCTCCGCCCGTTTCTTTTTCACCACCGAAAGCCCCGCCTATCTCTGCCCCGCTCGGGCCAATATTGACGTTGGCAATACCGCAGTCACTGCCCGTACAGGACTGGAATATTTCTGCTTCCCGCATATCATTCGTAAAGATACAGGACGACAGTCCCTGCGGCACATCATTCTGAATTGCAATAGCTTCCTCGAAAGTTCTATATGTCATCACATATAAGATCGGCGCAAAAGTTTCATGCCGAACAATCGCACCTTGCTTTGGCATTCTGACAATAGCCGGATTAACGTAGTAACCATTTTCAAGGCCTGCCATCAAGACACGCTCGCCGCCTGTTAAAACTACGCCGCCCTGATCTTTGCTCTTTGCCAAGGCATCCTGCATCATCGCAAAAGCATCCCCGTCAATCAGGGGACCCATCAGGATATTGCTTTCAAGCGGATTACCGATACGGATACTTTTGTAAGCCGGAACAAGTTTTGCCAGCAACGCTTCCGCCACATCTTCATGAATGATTAAACGGCGCAATGTTGTGCAGCGCTGTCCGCAAGTCCCGACAGCAGAAAAGAGAATTGCGCGCATCGTCATATCAAGATCGGCACTTGACGTTACAATCATGGCATTATTCCCGCCCAGCTCCAGCAAACAGCGCCCCAAACGCGCCGCGACAGTTTGACTCACGGCTCGCCCCATAGCTGTACTACCCGTTGCGCTCACAAGAGAAACATCCTTATGATTGGTTAACGTCTCACCAACCTCACGGCCACCAATCAGAATTTGCGAGAGATCCTCCGGCAAAGCATGCCCGTTTTCTTTAAAACGTCTGGCCGCCCGCTCATAAATTTTTTGACAGGCCAGTGCGGTAAGAGGCGTTTTCTCTGACGGCTTCCAAATTACGGAGTCTCCACAGACAAAAGCCAGTGCGGCATTCCATGCCCAGACTGCTACCGGAAAATTAAAGGCGGTAATCACCCCGACAACACCAAGCGGATGCCACGCCTCGCGCATATGATGTCCGGGACGTTCGGAGGCAATTGTCAAACCATAAAGCTGGCGTGACAGACCTACGGCGAAATCGCAAATATCAATCATCTCCTGCACCTCACCCAGTCCTTCGGACAGGATTTTGCCATTTTCAAGCGTCACAAGACGGCCAAGATCCTCTTTTGCCGCACGCAACTCCTCGCCCAGCAAACGGACAAATTCGCCACGAACCGGCGCAGGAACCGTACGCCAGGCTTTAAAAGCCGCTTGAGCATTCTCAACAACGGCTGCAACATCTTTACTATTCTGCTGTTGAACCGAGGCCAGCTTTTCTCCGTTAACCGGAGAATGTACAGCCAGATCACCTCCTGTAATCTGCGCATCTGTCAGACTCAGGGCTCCCAGAATATCCTGTATATTCAACATAAATGTTTCCTCTTTTCTGATTGTTTTTGTAGCGCTCTTTAAAGTCATTTTGCATCCCGCTTCCTAATTTAGATAACATCCGGAACAGGCTTTTCCGAACCTGTTTCATTTTTTTTCAAACGACTTGTCATCAACTCCCCGGCTTCCTCCAGAATGGCATAAGCAACGGAAGCCATATAGCTATTAATCCGGCGATAATCACGGAGAATATCAAGATGCAGAGAACTTGTCGCAATGGTATCGGGGATTCCCTCATGAATACGGAGCATATGGGCATTGGTTGCCTTTTTTTCCTTCAGACGCAGGTCATCTTTTGCCTGCACAATCCGCCGCGCCTGAACGGGATCTTCAGAAACAAAGACACTTTGAGATAAACGTAAAGTCTCCATCACAAAATTATGAATTTCAAGAATCTCGCTCCAGCCCTCTTTTGAAAAGCGTTTTCGATCCTCGATTTTTTTCTGCGCCATTTCCATCAGACTTTTATCAATTGTATCTCCGGCGTTTTCAATATTAGAGGCAAAACTCAAAATTTGCATATATTTATGACTTTCACGCGGATCAAGAGAATCCTGCGTGATTTTGGCCATATACATTTTCACAGCTTTAAAAAGAGAATCAATCACATCATCCTGATTCCTGACTTCCTGCACCAAAGCTTCGTTATTATCACGCAGAGCCACAATGCTTTTTGCCATCATCGACTGCAGCACATCTGCCATCCGCAATGTTTCCCGCATCACGGATGATAGTGCAATCGAGGGCGCATCCAGCTCCTTGCTATCAAGATATTTAGGACGTGACGGATCATTCTCGTTTACAGCTTCTGCCGGAACAAGAATCGTACAAAACGCTGCCAGAGGTTTTGTAAAAGGTAAAAATGCAAAGGCCAGCAATACATTAAATACAACATGAAAATCAACAATAACCCGTACAGGATTACTGCCAAATGCCAACAACTCCTGATGAATGACCCCGATAAAGGGAAGGATGAAAAGAATTCCTGTCATACGCATCAGCATGTTCCCGACCGGAACACGGCAGGCTTCACGGTTGTCTTTCAATGTGGCAAAAAGCGGAACAAAAGCACCACCCAGATTTGCGCCCAGAACCATAACAAGCCCGACCTCCACAGGCAAAACGCCGCTCCCCACCAATGACATCAAGAGAAGCACAATCGCCAGCGAGGAATGCGCCACCCATGTCAGCAAGGCGGCCAGCATCAGCGCCATGACCGGATCTTTATCCAGAGAATGAAGAACCATTGCCAGCACATCGGATTCCTTGAGCGGAATCGCTGACTGCTTGATCCAGGCCAGCGCAAACAACATCAAAGCCAGCCCCATCACCAGCTTGCCGATATGCTCCAGCTTGCCTTTCTTCTTATTGGTCGAAAACACGATATAACCAACGGTAATCAGCAACGGTGCAAGCCATGACACGTCAAAAGACAGAAGCTGCGCAACAATAGATGTCCCGACATCCGCGCCCAGAATAACAGCAAGCCCCGAGGCCAGCGACATAACCCCCTGCCCGCAAAATGCGGCCACTATAAACGCGGTTGCCGTCGAGCTTTGCAAAAGCGCCGTGACCCCGACTCCGGAAAAAAAGGCCGCCAGATGGTTTTTCGTGCTTTTGGAAACAATCCGGTGCAAATCCGCACCGAAAGCTCGCGTCATACCATTGCGCACAGCCCGCAACCCCCACAAAAGCAGGCAGACTCCTCCTATAATATTCAATAAAACATGCGTTGGTGTAATGTCAGAACTCCAGACTTTTTGTTGTTACAGCTTTGATTTTTACAGAAAATTTTTGCTTTTCAGCAACTTATGAGCGATAAAACCGGATTCTATTCTAGAACCCTGCCCCCGGTTTTGCAAGATACTCCTCTTCCTCCGGCGTATTTTTACGACCCAGAATTATATTGCGATGCGGAAAGCGGCCAAACTGCGCAATGACATCATAATGGCGCAACGCATAATCATAACCCATCGGATCCTCATTTTTAAGCGCTTCAAAAAACGCGACTGATTTTTTCTGGTCTTCCATCACCTCGCTATGTTCGTAAGGAAGATAAAGGAAACGGCGCTGAAGGGCAGGAAGGATCTGGTCAAAGCCTCTGGATACAGCATATTTTGTGACCAGAAGCGCTTGGCCATCCGTCGCAAAGGATTCCGGTTCGCCTCTAAACATATTGCGGGGAAACTGATCCAGAACAATACAGAGCGCCAGACACCCTGCCGCATCCTCTTTCCAGCCATCACAAAGCCCGTCCCGCGCCATATTATACGTCACACGAAACCGTGTCCGAATAGACTCGTCAAAGCCTTCATTCTTCTGAAACCATTGTGAAGGTTCTGTTTCCTGAAACCAGAAATGGATAATTTCCTGCTTGGTATCCCGCATAAAAAAACAATAAAGGCAATCCCTTCAAAGTCAATTACAGTTATAATCTGACTATGATATTTACAGACAGATTTATATTGCCAAGAAATATTTTTTCAAAATATTTAATTTTTGCAAGCCGGTAGACGATCATGGCTTAAAGAAGGACTATACTCTTCCCAAAGATCCAGCGCATGAACCGTCCAGCATACGACGAGAATCAGATGCGCGTCATGAAGTTTTTCAAGATTAACAAATAAATCCTGCAGGGGGATGAAGGAGCAGCCTGAAAATTCCGACATATCACGACCCGTTACGATATGGGGAAACACCCGATCCGGCATGACCCCCATACTCGGAAAATAGCTTTCACCAAGTGGCCTAACCTCTGCACCTGTAAATTTTTTATCCAGAAATGCTTTGAGTTGATCCAAATTCCGGATCGCGCTGGACAAACGATAGCCCGGAACCGTTACAAGTCCGCTCTGCCCGTCCTGTTCCTGCACCGAAGGAAACTCGCGTCTTTCAACGCCCATAAGAACAGCACTGCTCTTTCTATCTTTTACAACCGGAACAACGATAACGCTGTTTGCCGAAACGTCCTCTCCGTCCGATTGATAAGCCGGCACACAGAATTCCAGCTCTCCCGTTGTCAGAACCTTATTTTTTGCCTCGTCAATAAACAAGGAGCGTAGCACTTTAAGATTTCCGGCATCCTTGTCTGTACGGACAAATACTTTATCCTGTGAGATGGAAAGATCATCAAAAGCCGTTATATCCCGCATATCGCCCTCTGCAATATCGTAACAATCACCGATTGATTGATCCGGCCTGATTCCAAGTGTCCTCATCAAAGCATAAATATTCATCTCGAGCCGCGCCTCGGCCAGCATTCCAACCTGCACCCCGCGCAATAAGTCCTGAATATCATAAGCGCGGACACTGCCATCGGCGCTAAAGCCTGAAAAACGACCTTTCAGATCCCTTTCATAGTCACCGGAAGAAACCTTGATAAAAACAGAAGATACCTTTTCATTGATATCAGCGGGAGCCGTAAAATAAGAAAGTCCCGGTGTGATTTTATCGATCTGCCCTTCCTCAAATCCTGCGCGCTCTTTTAAAAGTCTTTTCACCACAAGAGAAACATCTTCACATCCCTGCTCCTTTATATTTGCCACTGCCAGGGGCTCCACCATATGTCCTGACCATGTCCGCCCGTCAAGATTAGCCGTCATCTGACGGGGGTGACAGTTCACGAGAGGGCGCGGATAGCCGCTTTTGGCGTAAATAACGGGATGACCACGATCATTCCAGCCATAGGGTATCACGTCATACACTTTTCCCGGACGGCTGACCATGTCATAGGAATCTCCAGTGATCCTGTTTTTAAAATGCGCCATCTGAAGATAATACGGTGCGCGGGACACCCCACGATGTTCCCGTACACGCAGGGTTTGATCCGGCTCCGTTTTCTGCACCACAGCTATATAATTAGAAGGAGGACTCATGAGCCTGTTCATAGTCTCATCATAAAGCCGGAATTTATTTTCGTGCCAATGACGGGCAATCCATGGATTACGATATGGCGCTGTATAAACAACCCGCGCACCAAGACTTTCAGGAATGTCCCTGTATTGCTGCGCAGTCCATACGCCGTACTTCTCTTTGGCTTCAGGACGGAAGCGATCCTGATACTCTTTACGCCAGATAAATTCGTAAGCCCTGTCCTTAGAAAGATAAAAGCGTTGCCAGCCATCAGGTTGCGCCCCGAGATCTTCCAGAAAAAATCCCTGTAATTCCTCCGGCTTCATTGAATCAGCAATTTGCGCATAGAATTTGAGTAGATCAACATAGGAAAGATCCGGCAAATCATGACCCTTTCCACTTTGCGGCGGCAAATCCATATAAACCATAACGTCAGGTTCTGCCGCCCGCATAAAGTCTCGAAACAGGATAATGCCACCGAGTTTGAGATATTCAAGCTGCGCCTGCAAGGCATCAACAGCGGCCTGCGGGTTATAATTGCTGAAGGAATAAATTTCATGCATAACGCTGGAATTAAAAATCGCATCATACTTCATATCCCCCAGAGAAAGTTTTCGGGCATCTCCCTGCACATAAGACAGATTAGGCAATTTATAGGTCTTGCGAGCCTCTTCGATATAAAGCGGATCATAATCCATACCTGTCACCTGAAGACGTGGATTTAGTGCAGCAATATGATAGCTCCCCTTTCCGCGAGCGCAGCCAATATCAAGAATACAGGAACCGTCATGAAGCTGGAAATGCGCACTGGCAAAAGCAAGCTTTTGCACCATAGTGACGTCCATCTGTTTGAGAAGTTCTGCCTTTTGGAGACTCGTCGCATCAGTAGTGGCCGCGTCTTTAGCCTGTTTTTTTCAGTCATCACGCTAACTTAATGTTCATTATGAAAAAACACAAGAAATATTTATGCTATTCTGACTATAAAAACCGTCTATTTTTCATTCTGCTGAATATTTTCCAGCAACTTCATCAACTTGTTTCCAGCACGAATTGACATGCGCGACAGAATAAAAGCAGGAAGAAAAGGAACAATCGTGATGACAATAAAGGAAGGCTTTCTCAATGCCTGCATAATATCGCCATCAATAACCCTGAAATAAAGAATTATAAAAATAACCAGACCAATGGCGGCAAAACATAACGCAACAAATCTGTATATCCGCGAACGTAGCAATAATTCTCTGGCCTGAAGGCGGATTTTTTCGTCCATATGGCAGAACCTTTGGATATTTAAGGATTAGTGAACCTTCGCCCACACTTTTCTTTTGATAACATACATCAAACCGGTAAAGGCCAGAAGGAAAAGAAAAGCTTTAATACCAGTTCTCTTTCTTTCTTCCATATGAGGCTCGGAAGCCCAGGTCAGAAAATGTGCAACATCTCTGGCATACTGGGCAACCGTTTCAGATGATCCGTCTTCATAGGAGACAAGGCCATCAGATAAAGGCTGTGCCATGGCAATAACATTCCCGGGCATGTAACGATTCCAGTTCTGACCAGGCAAAAGTTCGTGATCCGCAGGCGGTTCCTCGTATCCTGTCATAATACCATAAATATAATCCGCTCCACCATGACGTGCTTTTACCAGCAAGGACATATCCGGAGGCATCGCACCGTTATTGGCATAAGCGGCAGCATTTTTATTTGCATACGGATTCGGAAAATGATCACTCAACAAGGCTGTGCGCTCTACCATATCCCCCTCGTCATTGGGGCCATCTTCAACCATGTAATTGGCAGCCACCGCTTTGGCCTGCGCTTCGGTATAACCAAGGGCTGTCAAATTCCGGTAAGAGATCCGATCCATGGAATGGCAGGCCGCACAGACCTGCGAATAAACCTTGTATCCCCTTTGCAGCGCAGCGCGATCATAGGTTCCGAAAATCCCGTCAAATGACCAGTGCTGCTCTGGCGCTTCTTCACCACCGGCAGCCTGTGCCGGCGTATAAATACCGAATACCAGAAGGCTTAACAGTAACACAGGAACCAGTCTCATCTGTTTCATTTCAAACATTACGCAACAACTCCCGCATTTTCATTTTTTTCCTTCAGGACAGCTTCACTAATGCTTTTTGGCAGTGCCAGCGCTTTCTCGTTTTTTGAAAGCCAGGGCAGAATAATCACAAAAAAAGCAAAGTAATAAGCGGTTCCCGCCTGGCCGACAAGAACAGGCAACCCTTCCGGCGGTTGCGATCCGACCCAGCCAAGGGCAAGGAGTGTCACAACAAGCAGCAGCAGAAATGTTTTATAAAGGGGACGGTAGCGCGCACTTTTCACCGGATGCCCATCCAGCCATGGCAGGAAGAATAACACCATTACCGCGCCAAACATCGCAATCACGCCGCCAAGTTTGGCTTCAATAATAGTAGTATCTGTTAAAAGCGGTATTGATCCGGACAACATTAACCCCACCGCAAAAACAGCCGCGCCCAGTAAAAGGCACACGGAACTCTGCGGCAGCTTCGGAAATTTGAAAGGAAGGATTTTCCCTGCACAGCAATTCCCAAGACACAGGAAGAATGGCAGAAACATAATACCAAAGCCACCAAGCATCACCAGATTAATATCAAATGTAATCGCCCGTAACACGGCATAAAACGGCAGGAAGTACCATTCAGGTACAATATGCACCGGAGTTACCAGAGAATCATATTCTACAAAATGATCAGGATGAGCAAAAATATTCGGCAAAAAGAATGTCACTGCGACATAGAGCAGCAGAAAAACGCCCAGCCCGAACGTATCCTTGACCGTATAATAAGGATGAAACGGCAATGTATCCTGCTTGCCCTTCGGATCAACGCCCAGCGGGTTGTTCGAGCCCGTCACATGCAGCGCCCAGACATGAAGAAACAC
>PFTR01000077.1:12392-18384 GCA_002789675.1 Alphaproteobacteria bacterium CG_4_9_14_3_um_filter_47_13
ACAATGACAAATGGCAGCAGATAATGCAGCGCAAAAAAGCGGTTCAGTGTCGGATTATCAACTGCAAACCCGCCCCATAAAAGTTCGACCAGCCCTTCACCGAAGAACGGAATTGCAGAGAACAGATTGGTAATCACTGTTGCCGCCCAGCCACCCATCTGGCTCCAGGGCAGTGTATAGCCCATAAAGGCCGTTGCCATCATCAGCAGATAAATCAGAACGCCAAAAATCCACAATAACTCCCGTGGCCCTTTATACGATCCGTAATACATGCCCCGAAATATATGGATATAAACAGCAATAAAGAAGAAAGAAGCACCATTCATATGCATATAACGCAAAAGCCAGCCCCAGTTTACATCGCGCATAATCCGCTCGACACTATTAAATGCCATATCGGCATGAGGGGTATAATGCATGGCCAGTACAATGCCCGTGACAATCATCAGGATCAACAAGACCATTGATATCGCACCAAAATTCCAGAAATAATTGAAATTCTTCGGTGTCGGGAACACCCCGTATTCCTTCTGCATCATGGTAAATACAGGAAGACGCTGGTCAATCCAGCTAATCACAGGGCTCTTGAATTCGGCTTTTTCACCACCAGACATATTCTTATTCTCCAGCTCTCTTCATTATCCGATAAGCAATGTTGTATCACTTGTAAATTTATACCCGGGAACCGCCAGATTTTTGGGCGCGGGTCCTTTTCTGATCCGTCCCGATGTATCATAGTGAGAACCATGACAGGGACAGAACCAGCCGCCAAATTCACCTTTGGGCTGTGTTGTTTTCTGTCCCAGAGGAATACAGCCCAGATGCGTACAAATCCCGACCATGACCAGCCATTCCGGTTTCTGGACACGTTCTTCATCGGTCTGTTTATCACGCAGCTGCGAAACTTCAACATTTCGTGCGGCTTCAATTTCATTTTCCGTTCTATGGCGGATAAAAACAGGTTTGCCCTGCCAGACAATCGTAATGGCCTGTCCCATTTCGACAGGAGCCAGATCAACCTCCACCGTTGCCATCGCCAGTGTATCCGCTGCCGGGTTTAGCGAATCCAGAAAGGGCCATGCAAAACTACCCAGCCCAACCGCGCCGAAGGCTCCCGCCGTCAGATAAAGAAAATCCCGGCGTGTCCCGCCCTCATCAGGCAAATGTGCCTCGTTATTATTTGCTGTTACCTTGCCACTCATGCTGTGAACCTTGAAAGATTAGAAAAAAATGCATATAGCTTACACCTAAAAGGCATTTACCCGTTATTTATAACGGATGCAAGTGCAATGATCCAGTCCCTGATTTTTTTTGCAGATAACATGAAAAACGGCTATGAGTTCTTCATGATAAGAATTGCCTTATACCAGCCCGACATCCCGCAAAATACAGGCGCTGCCATGCGGCTTTGCGCCTGTCTGGGACTCGGTCTTGATATCATCGAACCCTGCGGCTTTGTTCTTGATGATAAAAAAATCCGGCGAAGCGCCATGGACTATATTGAGGATTTCAATTTCACACGACATAAATCATGGAATCAGTTTCTTGAAACCTATCAAGGCAAACAGCGGATCATTCTTTTAACGACAAAAACCGATCAGGCTTATACATCTTTGACATTCCGCCCCGATGATATTTTCCTCGCCGGACGCGAAAGCATGGGTGCGCCAGAAGATGTCCATAATATAGTAGATAGCCGGATCACAATTCCTATGCCCGGCGGCGGACGTTCTTTAAATATTGTAAATTCCCTTGCCATGGTAACAGGAGAAGCCTTGAGGCAGACAGAAAAACTTTAATTAATATCTATTTTTCTCTTCGCTCCTCTGCTTCTTCGCGGTAAAAGAAACGAATGAAAGCACATACACAAAAAGAATCAGACAAGGAAACCACCCACAAGATTGAAGTGTCCACATGGTTTTGTGAACTACGCGATCTCATCTGCGCGGAATTTGAAGCCATTGAAAATGAATTGGAGAACAGCCCACTCCCCGCAGAGCGGTTTAAACGCACAAAATGGGATCGTCCTGACGGCGGCGGCGGGGAGATCTCCTTAATGCATGGCCGTGTCTTTGAAAAAGTCGGGGTGAATATTTCTACCGTCCACGGTCATTTTTCTGAAGATTTCAGAAAACAGATTCCCGGCGCAGCTGATAATGACGGCGCTTTCTGGGCAAGCGGTATTTCTCTAGTGGCACATATGCGCTCCCCCCTTGTTCCGGCCGTTCATATGAATACGCGGATGATCGTTACCTCAAAAAGCTGGTTCGGTGGCGGTACGGATTTAACGCCAGTGAATCCCGATGAACAGGATACAAAAGATTTTCATGCGGCTCTCAAAGCCTGCTGCGATCGCCATAATCCTTCTTATTACCCGGACTATAAGGAATGGTGCGACCGCTATTTCTTTCTCCCCCACCGCAATGAAATGCGCGGAGTTGGCGGTATTTTTTATGACAATCTTGATTCGGGGGATCGGGAAGCCGATTTTGCCTTTACCCGCGATGTCGGTCGTACCTTTCTTGATATCTATCCGCAGCTTGTCCGCCGCCATATGAACAAAAACTGGACAGACGCACAGCGTGAACACCAGCTTGTCCGGCGTGGGCGTTATGCCGAATTCAATCTCCTTTATGATCGCGGTACGCAGTTCGGCCTGAAAACCGGCGGCAATCCAGAAGCCATTCTCATGTCCTTACCGCCCGAAGCCAAATGGCCATAATTTTTTCAGAATCTTTTAAATCTTAATCATTCTTTAAGGATTATATGTATATACTTTGGACATAGAGCGATATATAATACAATATATCAAACTATGAAAAAAGGAAAAATTATGAGTGATCCAAAGAATTTTAACAGGAACTATATAGATGATCCGGAAAACAAAAAAATTCCACCCCGGATTCTTGCCCTCTTATTCTATAGAATGGCAGAGTCACGCCGATATTCTAATGATCTGGTAGAAAACAATTATTATAAATTAC
Organism: Alphaproteobacteria bacterium CG_4_9_14_3_um_filter_47_13; assembly: GCA_002789675.1. Classification (GTDB taxonomy): domain Bacteria; phylum Pseudomonadota; class Alphaproteobacteria; order Micavibrionales; family Micavibrionaceae; genus UM-FILTER-47-13. The sequence continues at coordinate 15,377 of PFTR01000077.1, forward strand.
TCGGCAGCGGCGCAGAACATCATTTCAACACCCGCCCTGCGGAAACAGTCAAAAAAAAGAAAATACGGAAGAATGATTTTTCTGTCATCACGCAAACCCTGCTCCAGAATAATGCGTCCTGCTTTAATGAAAACAGTTTCACTCAACAAACCTGTTTTAAAGATAAATGCGAAATAGACAATGAGGACAATGTAACGGAACCAGTTAATAATCAGGAGCCCGTTTTCAGTGAGCCCCGCATCAACTTTATCAACAGGCTCCCCGATTTTTTCAATAAACAGGCCTTTGCCCTTGAAACAATCCAGCAGAAACTAAAACAGGCTGCTATGCTGCATATTCCAGCCTTCCTGAACTTTGAAGCAAAATAAGGCTATTCTCTTCAATGCTCGCAAATCGGATTTGAGACCGGATGTGAGGGATAAATCGTCGAAGCCCATTTTTTCAGAGTGTCATGATCCATGGACGAGGCTTTGAAAATGCGTCCGGCATAGCGGTTGCAGAATTGATCGGGCCTCATCCGCGCAGCACTGTTGGAAATGTTATTGGCCATCAGTGTCCGTAAGGTATTCAGAGAAGCTTCAGGATTCTTGTCACCGCGTCTTTTGAAATATTCCAGCATTCTACCTTCATATCCGGAGAAAATATCAATATTTTCTTTTGTAAACTCGTTATAGCGACGATACAGATTTGTCCCGTCATTCAAATTCATTTTGATACAGTTCAGGCCAATCACCATAAGTTCACTATGAATACGAAGTCCCTGCTCGGCTTCCGCCTCGGCGCGTGTGTAACAGGTCGAAGCGGCAAAAGACGCGCCTGCACCAAAAACCAGAATCAGAAAAGAAAGTAAAATTTGCTTGATCATTATACTGCTACCAATGTTTTAAGTGGCTTTCCCTCAAAATGGGCTCTGATATTTTCAATCACCAGAGCGGCCATTTTACTGCGTGTTTCCGTTGTTGCACTTCCAGTATGTGGCAAAAGCACAACATTATCCATCGAATATAGGGCTTCCGGTACAAAGGGTTCGTTTGCGAACACATCCAGACCGGCTCCTGCAATATCCTTATTGCGCAAGGCCACCAGAAGCGCCTCTTCATCAACAACGGAACCACGTGCTACATTAATCAAAAATCCGTTCACGCCAAGTAATTTTAACACAGCCTCTCCAACAAGACCTTTGGTTTCCGTGCCACCAGCACAGGACAAAACAAGAAAATCAATATCTTGCGCCATTTCCAGAAGTTGTGGATAAAATTTATAGGGCACGTCTTTTTTACTGCGTCCGTGATAAACAACCCTCATATCAAAGGCCGTCAAACGTTTTGCTATCGCTTGCCCGATTCGCCCCAGTCCGACAATCCCGACTGTTTTTCCGGCCAGACTCACGCCCAGAGGCATCGGACCGTTTAACCATTTCCCAATGCGGATATAAGCGTCTCCCTCTACAACGCGGCGTGTCACCGCCAGCAGCAGAGCCAAAGCGATATCAGCGGTATCTGCTGTCAAAATATCAGGCGTATTGGTAACAAGAATGCTACGCTCCCGCGCCGCTTCAAGGTCAACATTATCCGTGCCAACGGCAAAAATACCGATCATTTCCAAAGCCGGCAGAGCCTCGATCAGTTTCCGGCTCACATGATTTCCGGGGCCGGCAATAATGGCGACGATATCATTTCGATGCTGCTGGATCGCATTCTCCGGATCTGATTCGCGGGACAGCTTTATAAGCTCGAACTCTTTTTCCAGAGCTTCCAGTCCAAGAGGATAAAGCGTGTTTAATGCCAGAATTGCGCGTGCCATTGTCTAAAAAACTTGATTATGAACCCATATCCATGATTTATAACGCTCTATGCACAAGAATACAAATTTCAAAAAGCTTTATATTAAAACATGGGGCTGCCAGATGAATGTTTATGACAGCCATCGTATGGCCGATGTGCTGGCACCCCTCGGATACCGCCCCGCCGATACGCCCGAGGATGCGGACATGATTATCCTCAATACCTGTCATATCCGCGAAAAAGCCACAGACAAGGTTTTCTCCGAACTTGGTCGCCTTCGCGTCCATATGGAAGAAAAAAAAGAAAAAGGCGGACGGACGTTAATGGCGGTTGCCGGATGCGTGGCACAGGCCGAAGGTGACTTCATTATGAAGCGTGCGCCTTATGTAGACATGGTTTTTGGCCCCCAGACTTACCATGAACTCCCGCAAATGGTGATGAAGGCCACAGGCGAGCGTGTGGTAAATACAGAGATGCCGCTGGAATCAAAATTCGACCATTTACCACGCGGTAATGATAATCAGGGAGTCTCGGCATTTCTGTCTGTTCAGGAAGGTTGCGACAAATTCTGTACCTTCTGTGTTGTCCCGTACACACGGGGCGCTGAATATTCAAGAACAGTCAATGAGATATTGGAAGAATCTAAAGTACTAGTTGATGCCGGAGCACGCGAAATCACGCTGCTCGGCCAGAATGTAAATGGATATCATGGCATCGGAAAAGACGGAAAAACCTATGGACTTGGCGCTCTTATTGCCATCCTTGCCGAAATTGACGGCGTAGAGCGTATCCGCTACATGACCTCGCATCCCCGTGATATGGATCAGGAGTTAATTGATGCCCACAAGGATATCCCCGAACTTATGCCCTTCCTGCATCTGCCGATCCAGAGCGGCTCGGACAAAATCCTGAAAGCCATGAACCGCAAGCATAGCGCCGATGAGTACCGCGATATTATCGCCACCACCAGAAAAGCAAGGCCGGACATGGCGTTTTCATCAGATTTTATTGTCGGATTCCCCGGTGAGACCGAGGAGGATTTTGAAGCCACAATGCAGATGGTTCGCGATGTCCGCTATGCTTTTGCCTATTCTTTCAAATACAGCCCCCGTCCCGGCACACCTGCGGCAACAATGCAGATGCATATCCATGATAAAGTGAAAACAGAACGCCTTCTACGGCTACAAGCCTTGCTCAACGAACAGCAACTTGCCTATAACAGCC
>PFTR01000077.1:18400-26926 GCA_002789675.1 Alphaproteobacteria bacterium CG_4_9_14_3_um_filter_47_13
ATCATGCCGGTTCTGTTTGACCGTAAAGGCGCAAAAGACGGACAGCTTCACGGGCGCACCCCTTATTATCAGGCGATTCATGTCAAAGGAAATGATCGGCTCTACGGCCAAATCGTCAATGTCCGCATTACAAAATCCCACGCCAATTCGCTGACTGGAGAAATTGAAATCACGGAAAAGATTCTTTCCGCTTAAGACTCATTTTTTTCTGGTAATTACTTTTCCAATATGATAAATCACGGATAATAATAAACATATGGAAAAATATTGTCCGGCGCAGCAAAGCGCAAGGCCTATCATAAACAAAACAACCCGAACAGGAAAGAGCGTCTCAATGTCAGAAAACAATCAAAAAACAACATCCTTAACACTTCCCCATGACGTTGAACCGGAAGCCATTTGCGGAGAGAAAAGCTGCCATATGAAACATATCATGGGGAAAAGCAATGTTCAGATACAAGTCAACGGTCGTGACATAATCATTACTGGTGACACAAATGCAAAACGGAGAAAAACAAAAGCCATTATAAATGGTCTTGTTACGACCAATAGAAACGGCGGAATGATTAATAATGATCTGATAGACAAACTTATGGTACCTCAAGCTTCCGATGCTGCCGCGAATAATAATGCAAACGGAGCATCAGATACTTTTGGTAAGGCGGCTGCGGGTATAAAACCTGTGTCCGCTAGAAATGCAGCACAAGCGGCTTATTTTGAATCGCTTGAGAATAAAACTCTTGTTTTTGGCGTAGGGCCCGCGGGAACAGGAAAAACATATCTGGCTGTTGCTGCGGCGGTGAGCGCTTTCAAGGCAAAAAAAGTAGATAAAATAATTTTATGTCGCCCTGCTGTTGAGAGTGGTGAAAGACTAGGATTTTTGCCAGGTGATATGACACAAAAAATCGACCCTTATTTACGTCCTTTGTATGATGCTCTTGATGAATTGCTTGGTATCAAAGCCGTAAAAGAGATGCTGGAAAGCAGAAAAATTGAAATTGCACCTCTTGCTTTTATGCGCGGGCGAACGCTGAATAAATCATTTGTGATTTTAGATGAAGCGCAAAACGCAACAGATGAGCAAACAAAAATGTTTCTCACAAGAATTGGCATCGGATCAAAGGCTGTTCTTTCTGGAGATATTACACAGATTGATCTTGTGCCTAAAAGCAACTCAGGTTTAGAAAAGGCGATGCGCGCGGCGAAAGATAGCCCACTAGTTGCTATACATCATTTTACAAGTAAAGACATCGTCCGTGCACCAATTGTACAAGATATAATTCAAGGCTACGAACGCATAGAAGAAGAGAGAAGAAATAACGTACAAGCACCTGCAAATAAGCCGGAAATTAATTAATTTGCCCAAACCCTCAAAATTTGAGAGAATGAAAGTAGACGCAGAATTAAAGTGAAAAAATACGGAACCGCTTTTGCACGATAGTTTGATTTTCGAAGACAATCGGCTTGTCCCTGTTCTCTACGGAGAACAGAACGTCCATCTCAAAAAAATTGAGGATGCGCTTGATGTCCAGATCATTAATCGGGGTAATGAACTTTTTATTAACGGCCATAATGCCGACAGCGCCCGTCAGATTATCGAGGCCTTGTGGGCAAAATTACAGCAAGGGCAAGAGGTTGACATACATAGCGTTGATTCGGCACTACGCTTTTTCGAGGAACGTCAGGGAAACAGGGCAGACAAAAAAAACGGAAAGGAGAATAACCAGACTTCCCGCAATTTTATTGATTCCGAACAGCAAATTGTTACCCAGAAAAAGAAAATCATCTCCCGTACACCGATGCAAGCCTCTTACATACAGGCGATGAAGACAAATAAACTTGCCTTCGGTATAGGCCCCGCCGGAACGGGAAAGACCTATCTGGCTATTGCCATGGCTGTTTCCCTGCTTGAAAAGGGTGATGTCGAACGCATTATTCTCTGCCGCCCTGCTGTCGAGGCTGGCGAGCGGATCGGCTTTCTTCCCGGAGAAATGAAAGAGAAAATGGATCCTTATATGCGCCCTCTTTATGACGCGCTGCATGACACAATGGCCGCCGATAAAATCCTTAAAAAGCTTGCCGTTGACGAGATCGAGATTGCTCCGCTTGCCTTTATGCGCGGGCGGACCCTGAATAACGCTTTTGTCATTCTTGACGAGGCACAGAACAGCACCACAATGCAGATGCTGATGTTCCTGACACGCATGGGCGAAAGCTCGCGGATGGTTATTACAGGTGATGCCAGCCAGACTGATCTGCCTTCCGGCGTCCGGTCGGGTCTTATGGATGCCGTGGAAACGCTCGACGGCGTTGAAGGCATCGGATTCGTCAGATTCACGACAAAAGATGTTGTCCGCGACAGGCTGGTTGCCAAAATCATCGAGGCTTATGACGCAAAAAAGCATAAGGGCTTGTAATATTCCTATTGAAATTGATATAGCAACCGAATTTTCTGGCTGGAACCAGTGCGATTTTGAAAAGGAACCGGCTGTAAACAGGGCTGTAGATATGGCCGTTACAAAAAGCCGTTTTGCCGCCCTCCTCCAGAATAAGGACATGGAAATCAGCGTTGTCCTGTGCGATGATGATTTTATACAGACCCTCAATAAACAGTATCGCGGCAAAGACAAGCCCACCAACGTTCTGTCATTTCCCCAGAGCAATTTTAATGAGCCCGACTCCTTATCCGACTTTGTTTCCCTCGGTGATATTATTCTTGCTTACCAGACTATTAAACATGAAGCGCAGGAACAGAATAAAAGCTTTCAACATCATTTTATCCATCTGGTTACCCATGGTACGCTTCACCTTATGGGATACGATCACGAAGATTCTGAAGAGGCGAACGAGATGGAAGCGCTTGAAATCGTTATTTTAAATGCTCTGGGCATCAAAAATCCTTATTCAAATGAAAATTTTGTGTCATAATGGGTAACGATCTTGTTTAAAATGAATGAAATGCCAAAAGATACCCTAAAAGATAGTGATGAAGATCCTTCTGATCGAAAGCCAATAACTGCTTTTGAGAATAAAGAGCAGAAAAATTCTTTCTCCACGGATGGTGCTCCCCCGCACAATGTGATTCAATGGATGAAAAACTTTGTCAAAGGTAGAAATGACACCTCCTTAAGGGAAACCATCAAGGAATATATTGATGCCGCCGAGAGTCAGGATACGGAAATAACTTCTGTCTCGGCGCATGAACGGACACTTATCTCCAATATTCTAAAGCTGCGTGACCATACTGTTGGCTATGTCATGATTCCCCGTGCGGATATTTTCGGCATTGATATCAATACATCAAAAGAAGAGCTTTTATCCATTCTGGCAGAGAAACAGCATAGCCGTATTCCCATTTATCGCGGGACACTTGATGATATTGTAGGAACGATCCATATCAAGGATATCATGGCCTGTATCGCAGAGAGCAGACCTGTAGAAATGGAAAATCTTGTTCGTGATGTGCCCATCATCTCCCCCTCCATGCAGGTTCTTGACCTTCTTCTGATGATGAAGCAGATGCGCAAACATATGGCACTGGTCGTTGATGAATTTGGCGGTATTGATGGACTGGTGACGATTAATGATATTATCGAATCCATTGTCGGGGAAATGGAAGACGAATACGATCAGGGAGAGGAACCCGTCATCATAGAAAACGGAAATGGCTCGATCTTGATTGATGCCCGCTATGATATTGAAGAATTTGAAGAAAAATACGGGAAAATTTTATCTGAAGAAGAAAGAGAAGACAATGATACCCTCGGAGGGCTCGTTTTCGAAATTGCAGGACGCGTTCCGGCACGCGGAGAAATTCTTTCCCATCATTCCGGCATGATCTTTGAAGTCATTGATGCCGATCCCCGTCGTGTCAACAGGCTATTGATAAAAAATATTCCTTTGCCTGAGCCTTCCTAGCGCCTAAACATATCAAATGAATATTTTCTCCCCGACCGACATTTCTGAAAAAATACTGCTCTGGCCCGTCCGGTTAAAAGCATTACTGGCATTTATAGCAGGCGCTATTATGGTTGCCGGCATGCCACCCTGGTGCATCTGGCCTGCTTTATTTGCCGGATTTGGGCTTTTTTATATCATTCTATCAACGGTAACGAAAATCCGTATGGCTTTTTTATATGGCTGGCTCTTCGGATTTGGCTATTTTACCGTGGGATTAATCTGGATTGGCAATGCCTTGCTTGTCGAAGATAGCCAGTATGCATTATTCTGGCCGCTTGCCGTTGCCGGGCTTCCTGCCTTTCTTGCCTTTTTCACAGCTTTTGCAACATCCCTGACTGTCCGTTTTTCATCCCTGAAAACAATAAGCGGCTACCTGCTTTTCACAAGCATGATAATGGCATTTGAATGGTTGCGCGGGCATATTTTCACCGGGTTTCCATGGAATTTATATGGCTATACATGGACAAACACCCTTCCCATGGCACAGATCGCTTCTATAGGCGGGATTTATTTGCTGAGCTTTGCCACCTGCGCATGGGCAACATTACCGGGTTTCCTGCTGATCTGGCATCAAAAGCGCTTTCTGAAAATTCTTTTGGCCACAGCGCTGCTTCTGGATATGGGAGGTGCCTATCTCTATGGAGTCTTTAGACTGAAATTATATCCAACGCAAATCAGCGAGGACACGATTGTCCGGCTGGTACAGCCTAATATTACGCAAGAAGACAAGTGGAACCCTGCAAAAGGCAAAGAAAATCTTGAAAAGATCCTTCTTTTATCAGAAGCAGAATCTACAAATAGCGCTATGAAAACGATTCTTGTCTGGCCGGAAACCGCCATATCCAATATTTTATTGCGGGATAACTGGAGCCATGCCACGATCAGAGCCACACTTGGAAGTTATCCAGAACCTGTGTTTCTTCTGGCCGGCACAATGCGGATTGGCGCGTATGGTGGGCGCGACCCTAAATATCACAATAGTCTTACCTCCTATGATCGGCGCCTGAATGTGCAATCAACACATGATAAAGTCCATCTTGTTCCGTTCGGAGAATATATACCTCTGCAAAAATACATACCCCTTGAGCCGCTTGTGAATTTTTCTGGTTTTGAAAAAGGAAAAGCGATAAAAACAGCACAAATTCCACAACTCCCCTATAAATTTAGCGCCCTTGTCTGTTACGAGATCATTTTCCCAGGCGCTGTGGTTGATGAAAAAAACAGACCTGATTTTATTGTGAACGTCACCAATGATGCCTGGTATGGAGACAGTGCGGGACCAAGACAGCATTTCGCACACGCCGTTTTTCGTGCTATTGAGGAAGGCATCCCTGTGATCCGCGCTGCAAACACCGGAATTTCCGGTGTTATAGACCCGACAGGACGAATCATACATAAAATTCCTCTCGACACTCCAGCCGGGGTCAACGTAAGTCTGCCAAAAAAACTCGTAGATACTCCTTATTATACTAGCCTTAAGGATAGTATATTTTTTATAATACTTGGTTTGTTTTCCTTGATTTCTGTTTTATATCAATTATATAAAAAGAATTACATAAAATAATTTTCTTTTTATAGGAATAATACTACTTAAGATTACTAGAAAAAGATTCTAAACCATGCATATTGCTGTACGTACATAATTTTAAAAAACACAAAGCTGTAGAATGATGGAAAAAAAAGAACAACCCAATCCCGTTGATATCCATGTCGGAGAGCGTCTTAAATCGCGACGCATATTGCTAAGCATGAGTCAGGAAAAACTGGCCGATGCTGTGGGAATCACTTTCCAGCAAATTCAGAAATACGAACGCGGAACAAATCGGGTTAGTGCCAGCAGATTATGGCAATTCAGCAAAGTGCTTCATGTTTCTATTTCATATTTTTTTGAGAATTTCAGTGAAAAACGCGTCCCCGCAACACAATACACCGGAATGTCTGACAATGATCAGGAAACGCTTTTATCAGAAGAAAATCTGATGGATAAAAAGGAAACTATTAAGCTGATCAGGGAATATTACTCTATTCCAGATGAAAAAATGCGGAAAGATCTTTTCAAAATGATAAAAACCATGGCTGCCAACATGCGCAATAGTGGTTAATAAACTTTACTTTCAGCGATATTACATCTTTTATCCTGTTCATAAACTATGTTAGGCTTCTTCAGGATTCATATAAACAACATCAGAAGCAAAGCCATGACAATAATGACACAAAAAAAATCAGTCTACAATGAAGACACTATGACAAAAAATGAAACTCTCAGAGATTTTGTTTTTACCAGTGAATCCGTATCTGAAGGCCATCCCGATAAAATTTGCGATCAGGTATCGGATGCCATTCTTGACCATTACCTGACAAAAGACGAGAACTGCCGGACGGCCATCGAATGTGTCACGACAACTGATTATCTCGGAATTTTTGGAGAAACACGCGGCCCGGACAGTATCACCCATGCGGATCTTGAAGCCATCGCCCGTCAGAAAGTCAAAGATATCGGTTACGAACAGGAAGGCTTTCACTGGAAAACCATGCAAGTTGATATCAAAGTACACAGCCAGTCCGTTGACATTGCGCAAGGTGTTGATTCCAGCGCAAATAAAGATGAAGGAGCAGGCGATCAGGGAATCATGTTCGGTTATGCCTGCCGTGAAACAGAAGCGCTCATGCCAGCCGCTATTCATTTTTCACATGAAATTCTGCACTCTCTGGCCGAAGCCCGTCATTCCGGTGCTCTGGTAAAACTGGGCCCTGATTCAAAATCGCAGGTTTCTCTTGAATATCGTAATGGCAAGCCTGTCCGTGCGACATCAATTGTTGTTTCAACACAACATGACGAAGGCGTATCACAACAGGATGTCCGTGAAATGGTACGCCCCCATGTTATTGATGTTCTTCCCGAAGGCTGGATGTGTCCCGAAGAAGAATTCTATGTAAATCCGACAGGGCGTTTTGTCATTGGTGGCCCCGTTGGAGATTCTGGTTTGACAGGCCGCAAGATCATTGTAGATACCTATGGTGGCTCCTGCCCTCACGGCGGTGGGGCTTTCTCGGGGAAAGACCCGAGCAAGGTGGATCGTTCCGCAGCCTATGCCGCACGTTATCTGGCGAAAAACATTGTCGCGGCAGAATATGCGGAAAGATGCACGATCCAGCTTGCCTACGCCATCGGGGTCAGCAAACCGCTATCTATTTACGTTGACACCCATGGAACAGGTACTGTGCCTGAAGATGTTCTGGTTAAAGCCATTACACAATCCGTCAATCTAAGTCCGCGTGGCATCAGAGAACATCTAAAACTGCGTCGTCCGATCTATGCCCGTACTGCAAAATACGGGCATTTTGGCCGTGAACCGGAAGCAGATGGTGGATTCTCCTGGGAAAAACTGGATCTGGTGGATGCCCTGCATAAGGCCATTGGCTAAAAAACCTCAAAGACGTGTCTTTGGCCGCAAAACGGGTCGTCCTCTGAAAGAGGGACGGCAGGTTGTTCTGGATGAGCTTTTGCCCTTTCTTCAAATTCCAGAAGATTCTCTGACAGAAAAAGCCAATTTAAATCCGGAAACATTATTTGCAACCCCTTATACTGCCTTGTGGTTGGAAATCGGTTTTGGCAATGGCGAACATTTAACCGCCCTGATGGAACGGCATCCCGATCACGCCTATATAGGAGCGGAACCTTTTGTAAACGGCATGTCTGCCTTTCTGAAAGATATTCAGGACAAACCGCACAACCATATCCGCGTTCATATGGATGATGCGATGATGATTGCCAATTCCCTGACGGATGAATGTCTGGACGGAATCTATGTCCTCAATCCTGACCCGTGGCCAAAACAGCGCCATCATAAGCGCCGGATCATCAGTCCTGCCAATCTTGACCAGTTCGCCCGTATTCTTAAACCGGACGGCCAGCTTATCATGTCCACCGATGTTCCTGATCTGGCCGAATGGATGGTTACACAGGCCAGCCTGCATCCCGCTTTTGAATGGACAGCGGAAAAAGCCGATGACTGGCGCACTCCTCCACCGGACTGGATTAAAACCCGCTACGAAGGGAAACGTGCTAAAGGCGCGGATAAAATGGTTTATTTGATTTTCAAAAGAAGCGCAGCCTTATAGAAACAGAACATCAAGGAGTTAAACCATTTTTTCCAAAATCAGCGTGAGGCGTTTTTGGCATCATCGCCTTTAAGTTTTTTACAAGTAACTCCATATTATTTTTCACATCTCCTTGCGGAAGTTTCTGGCATACCTTCTGCAATATACCAAGACGGACATCCGTCACTGGCTCGTAGGCAGCATTCAAACGGGCTGTTTCCGGCCCGGGCGCTGGTTCATTCTCATCAAAGCCATTCATTTGCCTGTCTATCTGCACACCGACATCCTGCTGTAATTTCACGATAGCATCGGCAGCGTTTTCCTCTCCCATCGTACGCAACGCACCTTCTGCACTATCCAGCAAAGAATCTGCTTCAGCGATAGAAAATAACTGGTCAAGATTGATTATATAGCCAAGATCATATAAATTGATTATATTATAAAGATGACTTATTCATCCGATTT
>PFTR01000124.1 GCA_002789675.1 Alphaproteobacteria bacterium CG_4_9_14_3_um_filter_47_13
AAATTTACGCAATGGCGGCATAATTGTTGAAACGGGATTCCACCTTAAAAACGCCGCCAACCTGTCCAACAAAGTAGGACCACCTCTATATCCTTCGCATAATCTTTTGTTTTAAAGCTGGAAATATTTCCAATTGGTTCAGCAAGATAAGAACCTGCCATGGTCATCATTGCCGCAGCACCTGCAACTGTACCGAGTATTGGATTTACAAATAACCCAAGAGTGCAGCCGATAAAAAGATAGGTACTCACTTTCTTTGTGTTTTGCGCACTGTTAGCAAAGCCTTGGGAAAAATGATGACAACGAGCGAGTTTTTGATTTGGCTCGTTTGCTTTGTTTGATCCTTCTATTTTATTCATAGTTGTTGTCATGATAGTCTCCTGTTTGTAATATAACAATTGACAGAATAACCATTAAGCAAGTTCATTACAGATTACAAGAAAAATCTATGTTTTTTATGAGCAAATTCAGGCAACGATGGATTGGTTGGTTGAAGAATATCTAGTTTAATACAGGTTATTTATCATTCAGCTTTCTCCAGAATAATCGCCACCCCCTGGCCTCCGCCAACACACATTGTGGCAAGTCCCAGTTTTTTGCCCTCGCGCTGCATCAGGGATGCCAGTTTTCCGGTAATTCTTGCGCCGGATGCGCCAAGCGGATGACCAAGGGCAATGGCACCGCCATCAAGATTAAGCGGAATTTCGTCCATGCCCAGTTCGCGGATCACAGACAGGGACTGCGCGGCAAAGGCTTCATTCAGCTCGGCAATATTGATATCCCTGATTGTTAATCCGGCACGTTCAAGCGCCTTATGAACAGCCGGAACAGGTCCTATCCCCATAATTTCGGCAGCACATCCGGCCACAGAAACAGAACGGATACGCGCCAGAACCGGTAATTTATGTTTTGAGGCATAGTCTTCAGAAGCCACCAGAACCGCTGCGCAGCCATCTGTTAAAGGTGATGATGTCGCCGCCGTGACTGTCCCGTCCTTGTCAAAAGCCGGTTTTAATCCGGCCAGCGCCTCCAGTGTGGTATCAGGACGAATACAGCCATCTTCCGTGACATCGTCAACGGGTACAATTTCATCTTTAAAAAAGCCGCTTTGTTGCGCTTTTGCGGCCTTTTGATGAGAGGCCAGTGCAAACTTTTCCTGATCCGTCCGTGATATTTCATATTTTTTTGCCAGATTTTCAGCGGTTTCGCCCATTGAAATATATGCCTGCGGATAAATTCCGGCCATTTTCGGATTGGGCATCGGGTTAAAACCACCCATTGGAATCCGCGTCATGGACTCAACACCGCCACACAGGAAAACCTCCCCCGCGCCAAGCTGGATATAACCGGCAGCCATCTGGATTGTGGTCATTGAAGAGGCACAGAAACGATTGACTGTTGCTCCGGCAATACTGACCGGAAGTCCGGCAAGCTGCACTACAATGCGCCCGAGATTAAAGCCCTGTTCGGCTTCGGGAAAGGCACAGCCAAGAAGAAGGTCTTCAATATCATCAGGATTGACTCCTGTTTCCCTGACCAGCGCCTTGATAACGGCAGCAGCCATATCATCAGGTCTGGTTTTTGCCAGAGCCCCTTTATTGGCAAAATGAAACGGCGATCTTTTATAACCGCATAATACAACCGATTTTTCCATAAAAACCCTCTTAAATATTGATATTACAGTCTTACTACAGCTTATATCCATACCAATCAAGAATCCATGTCTTTTCAGACTCCCTGTTTTGTAAATATTTTTTCTTTGACAAGCCCCTGAAAATAAGACAACAAAGAAGATCAATAATAAAAATGTTCATGTCTTTAAAAATGGAGAGAATTTGTGGCTGTAGCTGTCGTTGATAAAAAAGGGATGAAACGGATCTGCACGGGATGCGGGGCGCGTTTTTATGATTTTAACAAACGCCCGATTAAATGTCCGGGATGTGACCTTGTTTTCACAGGAGAAAACAAGGTCAAAACAAGACGGGGGCGTGCGATTATCCCTGATGACGAAGGTCAGGTTGATAAACCAGCAAAAGGAAAAGCCGCCAAAACAGAAGATGACGAGGATGAAGAAGAAGACGATTCTTCCGAAGAAGAATCCATGGTCATCAGTCTGGATGATGTTGACGAAAGCGATGATGATGAGGACGATCTTGTTCCAGACGATGACGAGGAGGATCTGGAGGATATAGATGATCTGGACGACGAGGATGATCTGGATGATGATCTTGTTGACGATGACGAGGATGATAAATAAAATATTATAAATTCCGGATTATTAAAAACGGCCGTCATTATTCAACCTGCAAAAGTCCTGTATCTGTTATACAGGACTTTTACTATAGGTTTCTTGATAGAGATTTAAGGTCACACCATGACATCATTGACTGAAAAATTAAGCATCCTTACCGGAAAAGCTTTTACAACATGTAATCTCCCCGCAGAGTACGGAACAGTCAGGATTTCCGATCGCCCTGATCTCGCACAGTTTCAATGTAACGGGGCAATGGGTGCGGCAAAAGCTGCAAAGAAAAACCCGCGCGAGATTGCCGACAATATTGTCCGGCACTTAAAAGAATATGGAATCTTCTCCAAAATAGAGATTGCCGGCCCCGGTTTTATCAATTTTGATATTACCGATGATTATCTGACGGCGCACTTATCAGAGATCATGCAAAACTCCCGTCTTGGCATTGAAAAATATGCTGCCGGGGAAACAGTTATTGTTGATTACGTAGGCCCAAATGTGGCCAAAGCTATGCATGTTGGGCATTTGCGCCCGACCATCATTGGTGATTGCATCAAACGGATACTTGCTTTTTCCGGATATAATGCCTTAGGTGATGTGCATATAGGTGATTGGGGTTTACAGATGGGGCAAGTCATCAGTGCCTTTGCACAGCGTCATCCAGAATGGTCATATTTTAATCCGAACTTTCAGGGAGAGTATCCGGAGCAACCTCCTTTTAACTACAGTGAATTGGAAGAAATTTATCCGCAAGCCTCTGCCGCCTGTAAAGCGGATCCATCGCAGCTTGAAAAAGCACAGCAGGCCACCAAGGAATTTCAGGGTGGTCGCGCTGGATACTGGGCGCTTGGGCAACAATTTACAACATTGTCCAAAGCTCATATCAAACAGAATATGGACTCCGTTGGTGTAAAATTTGAGATCTGGAAAGGTGAGGCAGATGCTGCATCATTAATTCCGGTGGTAGAAAAAGACTTGCGTGAAAAAAATATTTTTGAGGAAAGTCAGGGCGCACTTGTTATTCCTATCGCGAAAAACAGCGATAATAAAGAAATGCCACCTTTGATGTATTATAAATCAGACGGTGCAACGACCTATGGCACAACGGATCTGGTGACCCTTTATGACCGCGTGGAAAGTTACGGCGCAGCGCTTGCAAAGATTGTTTATGTTGTAGATAAGCGCCAGAACCTGCATTTTGAACAAGTCTTCCGCGCCGCCAGAAAAGCGGGCTATGTGCAAGAAGCACCGGAGCTTGTCCATATCGGTTTTGGTACCCTGAACGGGGCAGACGGCAAGCCGTTCAAAACCCGGGAAGGCGGAATCATGCGCTTTGACCAGCTTGTGACCATGGCAAAGGACAAGGCTCTGCAACGGCTGGAAGAAGCCAATCTTGCCGGTGATCTGGACGACGCCCGGAAACAGGATATCGCACATAAAGTAGGCGTTGCCGCTATTAAATTTGCCGATCTTTCCAACCAGCCCCATGTCGATTACATTTTTGATATGGAGCGTATGGTCAATTTTGAAGGGAAAACGGGCCCCTATATATTATATCAGGCCGTCCGCATTCAATCCCTTTTGCGCAAGGCGGAAGAACAGAATTTCAAAATTTCTGGTGAGGCTGTAATAACAATATCCGATCAGGATAGACCGCTGGCTTTGCTGCTTACCGAGATGCCCGATGCTTTTGATGCCGCGCTGCGCCATTATATGCCACATCATTTATGTGACTATGCCTATAGGCTTGCCGCCGGATTTAGCAGCTTCTACGGAAACTGCCATATTCTCTCCGAGTCTGATGAGGCACGTAAAGCAAGCCGTCTGGCTCTTTGTGCCCTAACCTGCCGTCAACTGGCTCTTGTTCTTGGATGGCTCGGAATTGATATTCCGGAACGTATGTAACGCAGAGAATTTCCGGTTATAAAAGGAAACACGCATGTGCCCTAACGGGGTGCCCTGTTGTTTTCATTTGGAAAAGCGACTTTGGTTTTGGTGTGTATCCAGTTTTTTGCCCTCATGGCTTTTTATCAGCCTATGTAGCACCAGCATTCATGGCCAATACAATAAGAATTCCGGCACTTAGAGGTGGTCCTACTTTGTTGGACAGGTTGGCGGCGTTTTTAAGGTGGAATCCCGTTTCAACAATTATGCCGCCATTGCGTAAA
>PFTR01000060.1 GCA_002789675.1 Alphaproteobacteria bacterium CG_4_9_14_3_um_filter_47_13
AGAGGGTTCTATAGGCTTATCTATAAGACTCTCGTCATGATCAGGTAATATTTTCGGGGTGCTTTGCTTTAAAACCCGCCCCGTCATCCCCCTCACATCACAGCATACTGGAACACATGGTTTTCGTGCCAGAGCTGGTATAGGATATCAGCCATATGGTCAACCTGCTCCAGAGAATGCGCGGCGGTGGCGGTCAGGCGCAGGCGTTCTGTACCACGCGGGACAGTTGGATAATTGATCGGCTGGACGTAAATATCGTAGCAATCCATCAACAAATCCGTAACATGTTTACAACAAACCGCTTCTCCCACGACCAAAGGGACAATATGGCTCTCGCCCTGCATATAGGGCATATCGGCCTGCTCGAGCCTTTCCTTTAAACGACGGACATTCCGGCGCTGGCGCTGGCGCTCGATATCGGAGACTTTGAGATATTCGACACTGGCTCTTGCGCCCGCCAGTAATGCAGGCGGCAAGGATGTTGTGAAAATAAAACCGGAAGCATAGCAGCGGATCGCATCGACTGTTTCACGCTTTCCGGCAATGTAACCGCCCATCAACCCGTAAGCCTTGCCAAAAGTTCCCTCGATCATATCAATCCGGTGCATCAGGCCGCGTTCTTCCGCCACCCCGCCGCCTCGCGCACCATACATTCCCACCGCATGAACCTCGTCAAGATAGGTCATTGCACCATATTGTTCGGCAAGCGCCACGATTTCGGCGATCGGCGCAATATCACCTTCCATCGAATAGACCGATTCAAAGGCTATAATTTTAGGGGCGGCTGGATCTACGGCTTTCAGAAGCTGCTCAAGATGTTCTACATCATTATGCCGAAAAACCCGTTTTTCTGCGCCGCCGCTTCTCATACCATGGATCATGGAAGCATGGTTCAGTGCATCGGAAAAAACAATGCAGCCGGGCAGAAGTTTCACAAGCGTGCTGAGCGTGCCTTCATTGGCAACATAACCGGATGAAAAGACCAGCGCCGCTTCCTTCTGATGAAGATCGGCAAGACTGTCCTCAAGCGCGATATGATAGCTTGTCGTACCGGAAATATTACGCGTCCCCCCTGCTCCGGCGCCGGAGCGGTCAATGGCTTCTTTCATCGCCGCCAGCACAACAGGATTTTGCCCCATGCCAAGGTAATCATTGCTGCACCAGATGGTCACTTCGCGCTTTGTGCCATCAGGCGCATGATACATTGTCACCGGGAAACGGCCCACAATCCGTTCCAGTGTCGCAAAAGTACGGTAACGACCCTCCCTTTTCAGGTCATCAACACGCTCTGCAAAAAACTGATTATAATCCATAGAAAAACCCTAGAGAATACGCCCTTCTTTCCAGCCCATAAAACCCCAATCCCTCCGCTATAGCAAGCTATAATTGGCCAAAAAAACCGGGATTTTCGAGCAATAATTTTAAGCCTTAACGCTTTCTCTGAAAAATGTTATAATATCAATATATTATTGCAGGGTTTACAGATGATTATCGTATTTGGCTCCATCAATATGGACATGGTTTTTCGGGCAAAAAAACTGCCGCAGGCAGGAGAGACCGTTTTATGTGATGATTACAACATTACTTCCGGCGGAAAGGGCGCTAATCAGGCTCTGGCTGCCGTTAGAATGGGTGGCAAAGTCGCGCTTGTCGGCTGCGCGGGGGATGATGGCCCTGCCCTGCGTATGTTGCGGAAATTACGGGGTGCCGGTGTCATGACCACAGGTGTTGCGGAATCACAGGATTTACTCACAGGCTGCGCCGTTGTTATGACTGATCAAAACGGCAATAATCAGGTGATCGTTGCAGGGGGCGCTAATAAACAGGCCAAAGCCGATCAGGTTCCCGATGAAATTCTGCTTCCTGCCAACGTTGTTCTGATGCAGATGGAAATGGAGCCGGAAGAAAACTGGAAACTTATTGACCGCGCCCATCAGCGCGGCTGCAAGACAATTCTTAATCTGGCTCCTGCAATTCATATTCCACAAAACGTCATGGAAAAACTTGACTATCTGATCGTCAACCAGATTGAGGCAAGACAGATTGCGGATCTGCTAAAAATGACCGTCGAAAAAAATGTCCTAAAACTTGCAACAGCGCTCTCGAAACCGGGGAAGCTTAATTGTATTGTGACACTGGGAGAGCAAGGCTGTGTTGCCTGCAACAAAAACGGTGATCTTATCACAGTCCCCGCGATCAAACTTGCGCCCGGAGAAATCGTCGACACAACAGGGGCTGGTGATGCATGGTGCGGAACCTTTGCCGGCGCCATCCAGTCAGGTTATGATCTGGTACAGGCCATGCAAATGGCCTCGGTGGCAGGGTCTCTGGCCTGTCTGAAACATGGCGCACAGGATTCTTTTGCCTATCTTGGCGATATTCAGGAAAATCTGGGAAGACTGGGTGAAACAATACGCGGGAAAATATAGAGAAAAGCCCGCTTACGTCGAACGAATAGAAAGCGCACGTGGCTCATCACCATGCTCCTTGATAATCTCGATCAGTCTTTCCGTCGCATTTTCAAGGTTTTTCTTATTTGTTGCCCTGAGTACAAGGCTGAGCCCCAGAACACCGCCGCGATAATGCGGATAACTGCCAAGCTGCACATCGGGATACTGTTCCTGTAATACTGTTAAATCAGTAGCGACTGTACTTTCCGAAAGATTACAGGCCACCGTGTTCGATAAAATCGGTTTTCCGGCTTTAATCATTCCCAGAAGATGATCGAACATGGCCTGCATGATACGCGGCACACCTGCCATCACATAAACATTTTCAATAATAAAACCGGGCGCTGCCGTTACCGGATTAGGAATAAGTTTTGCCCCCATCGGAATAAGGCTCATTTTTGCGCGTGGCGGGGTCAGCTCTTCAATCCCGTAATGCTCCTCAAGCATCTGGGAAGCACGCTCATCACGAACCAGTTCTTTTCCAAAGGCTTTGGCTATACTTTCTGCCGTAATATCATCATGGGTGGGGCCGATCCCGCCTGTTGTAAAGACATAGTCAAATTTTTTGCGTAATTCGTTGACGGAAAAAATAATTTCTTCTTCGACATCCGAGATCACCCGTACCTCGCCCAAAACAATTCCATAATCAGTAAGGCGCTCGGCAATCCAGGGGGTATTGGTGTCATGGGTTCTCCCGGCAAGGATCTCGTTGCCGATAATCACCAGCGCGGCTGAGTATATATCCTCATTTTTAAAAACCACTTTTAAAAACCACTCCCGACCTTAACAGATTATTTGGTTGAATTTCTTGCATATAATCGCTAGTTCATAGAGGCAATTATATATTCGTTAAAGCGTTATAAGTCTATAGGCAAGCATAATATGACAGCAAACTCACAACAAAAACATTCGGCTTCCGGAATCGAGCTTCACGGTGGAGAGGATTTCAAGGGTATGCGTAAGGCTGGAAGACTGGGCGCAGAAACGCTTGATTTCATCACGCCCCATGTCCATCCTGGTATTACAACCGGAGAACTAGACAGGCTGTGCCATGACTTTATTGTCAAACATGGCGCTATTCCGGCACCACTCAATTACAAAGGGTTTCCGAAGTCCATCTGCACCTCGATCAATCATGTTGTCTGTCATGGTATTCCGGGCGAGAAGAAACTGATTGAAGGGGATATCATTAATATTGATGTTACCGTCATCGTTGATGGCTGGCATGGCGATACCAGCCGGATGTTTTTCGTTGGCGATAAAATTTCCGTCAAAGCACAGCGGCTGGTGGACGTTACTTACGACTCCATGATGGCCGGCATCGAAGCCGTCCGCCCCGGCGCGACACTCGGTGATATCGGTTTTGCCATCCAGCAGGTTGCTGAAAGAGCCCGCTTTTCCGTTGTCCGTGATTTTTGTGGTCATGGCCTTGGCAAAATATTTCATACCGCGCCCTCTATCCTGCATTTCGGCGAACCGGGCAAGGGTATAAGGCTGGAACCGGGGATGTTTTTTACGATTGAACCGATGATTAACAGCGGCAAATGGCCAACTAAAATGCTTAGTGACGGCTGGACGGCGGTCACCCGCGACCGCTCTCTTTCCGCGCAGTTCGAGCATTCTCTCGCCGTCACAGACACAGGCTACGAAATTTTTACCCTTTCACCGAAAGGCTGGGCTAGACCCCCTTACAATTAACGGAAGAAGCGGCTGTTATATTTAATTCTTTTTATATATAGTACTTTAGAATAAGAATATGACGTGTTATATTTACACATGACCTAT